>NZ_CAMFKT010000031.1:0-41477 GCF_945957325.1 Enterobacter sp. PL1 | reverse complement strand
ATCTTCGGTGGAGCGGTAGTTCAGTCGGTTAGAATACCTGCCTGTCACGCAGGGGGTCGCGGGTTCGAGTCCCGTCCGTTCCGCCACTTATTAAAAGCCCTGAGCATTAGCTCAGGGCTTTTTTCTTATCTGACGTTTAATTATTGCGAAATCAGCAAAAATCCTCTGCATTTTGCGATCTTTTTCTCTATAACACCGCCAGCGATAATCGTCCTCAGTTTACGAACATAATGATTGAGGAATAGTATGACTCTCCCTGCATTTGGTCTGGGCACTTTCCGCCTGAAAGACGACGTTGTTATCGCATCAGTTAAAACCGCACTCGAACTGGGTTATCGTGCTGTTGATACGGCGCAGATCTATGAAAACGAAGCTGCCGTTGGACAAGCTCTCGAAGAGAGCGGTGTACCGCGTAATGAGCTGTTTATTACCACGAAAATCTGGATTGAGAATCTCAGCAAAGACAAGCTGATCCCAAGCCTGAAAGAGAGCCTGAAAAAACTGCGTACTGACTACGTGGATCTGACGCTGGTCCACTGGCCATCACCGAACGATGCCGTCTCCGTGGAAGAATTCATGCAGGCGCTGCTGGAAGCGAAAAAACAGGGCTTAACGCGTGAAATTGGGATCTCCAACTTCACGATCCCGCTGATGGAAAAGGCCATTGCTGCTGTTGGCGCAGAAAATATTGCGACCAACCAGATTGAGCTCTCTCCATATCTGCAAAACCGCAAAGTGGTGGACTGGGCAAAACAGCATGGGATCCACATCACCTCATACATGACGCTGGCCTACGGTAAGGCGCTGAAAGATGAGGTGATTATCCGTATCGCCGAAAAGCATAATGCGACGGCTGCGCAGGTAATACTGGCTTGGGCAATGGGTGAAGGTTATGCCGTGATCCCATCATCCACTAAGCGTGAAAACCTGGCGAGCAACCTGTTAGCAACGGATCTTCATCTGGATGCTGACGATAAAAAAGCGATCGCAGCCCTGGAGTGCAACGATCGCCTGGTCAGCCCGGAAGGCTTAGCGCCAAACTGGGATTAAGTTTGACCCACCCTCTGTAACCTGAACCCTCACACAGCTCCTCCGGGAGCTGTTTTTATATGTTCACTCAGAAAATCGATAAAGGCACGAATGCGCGTACTCACCGCTCTGTCGCTGTAATACACCGCGCTAAAAGGCATTTCGACTGGCAGGCGTTTATCGGCCATCAATTCCACCAGTTCACCCCGCGCAATCTCCTTATCAATCATATAGTCAGACAAACAGGCGATACCGTTGCCTTCAAGACACAATTGCTTCAGCGTCTCCCCGCTGTTGGACGACAACCCGCAGGTGATCTCATGCAACTGACCGTCAGGGCAGGCGACAGGCCAGGTATTCAGCGACACGGGTTCCGTAAAGCCCAGACACAGATGCTGTTTCAACTCTTCAACCGTTTCAGGTTTGCCATGTTCAGCGATGTATTGCGGCGAGGCGATAATTTTACGGTAGCTGGCAAACAAAGGACGCGCACGCAGGCTTGAATCCGTCAGGGTTCCCGCCCGGATCGCCACATCCACTTTACGTTCGATAAGGTTGATAAAGGTCTCGGAGGAGACCAAAGAGAGTGTCATTTCCGGATAACGCTCACGAAAAGGTTTGATCAGCGGCATCAGAAAGTGCAGAACCACCGGTGTGGCCGCATCAATGCGCAGCAACCCACGCGGCGTGCTGCGGGTCTCCATAATCTCCGTCTCCGCTGCCGCCATCTCCTGCAGTACCGACTGCACGCGGCGAAAATAACGCTCACCTTCCTCCGTCAGGCTCAGCTGCCGCGTCGTTCGGTTGAGCAGACTCACCCCAAGCTTCATCTCCAGCTTTTTTACCGAGCGGCTGATGGCTGAGTTAGCCTGTCCCAGCTGTTCGGCAGCGCGGCTAAAGCTGCCGCTTTCAACCACGGCGACAAAGATTATCAGCTCTTCTGACGTTGCTTTCATTGTTGCACCACCCGCAAAATTCTATTGAGATTTTGACCATTTTTGTTATTTAAGCACTGGCGCATACTGCCTGTCATCTTAATCCTGATGATACGGAGTATTTTATGCCACTGGCGCTACTTGCCCTGACGATCAGTGCCTTCGCAATTGGCACGACCGAATTTGTTATCGTGGGGCTGGTCCCCACCATTGCTAACCAGCTTGCGATCTCGCTGCCCTCTGCCGGATTGCTGGTGTCTATCTATGCCCTGGGCGTTGCCGTCGGTGCGCCAGTCCTGACGGCCCTGACTGGACGTTTCCCACGTAAGCAGCTGTTAGTCGCACTGATGGTGCTGTTCACTGCTGGCAACATTCTGGCCTGGCAGGCGCCGGACTACACCACGCTGGTCATCGCTCGGCTGTTGACCGGCCTTGCTCACGGGGTGTTCTTCTCGATTGGTTCTACTATTGCAACCAGCCTGGTACCCAAAGAGAAAGCGGCATCCGCCATTGCGATCATGTTCGGTGGGTTGACCGTTGCACTCGTTACGGGCGTACCGTTGGGCACGTTTATCGGACAACACTTCGGCTGGCGTGAAACGTTCCTGGCCGTCTCCCTACTGGGCGTCATTGCCCTGGTGACCAGCCTGCTGCTGGTGCCGTCGAATATTCCTGGCCGGGCCAGCGCTAGCCTGAGCGATCAACTGAAGGTACTTACGCATCCGCGTTTGCTGATCATCTACGCGGTTACGGCGCTGGGCTATGGTGGCGTATTCACTGCTTTTACCTTCCTGGCACCGATGATGCAGGACCTGGCGGGCTTCTCTCCCAACGCCGTGAGCTGGATCTTGCTGGGGTACGGTATTTCCGTTGCGATTGGCAATATCTGGGGCGGCAAGCTTGCGGATAAGCATGGTGCGGTACCGGCGCTGAAATTCATCTTCGCCGCGCTGGTTGTTCTGCTGATGATTTTCCAGTTCACCGCCTCGATACAGTACGCCGCGCTGGTCACGGTACTGGTCATGGGGATCTTCGCTTTTGGTAATGTGCCAGGGCTTCAGGTTTACGTTGTACAGAAAGCTGAGCTTTATACGCCAAATGCGGTGGACGTGGCATCGGGGCTGAACATTGCCGCATTTAATATTGGTATTGCGCTGGGTTCAATTATTGGCGGACAAACCGTCGAGCACTTCGGATTGACCCAGACCCCGTGGATTGGCGCGGTGATTGTCCTGATCGCCTTCCTGCTGATTGGCCTGAGCGGACGTCTGGATAAGCCAGCCCGCATTGCGCTGGGGTAACATCAGTAAGCGCTGGCTTACAAAACTGGAAAGCGGTTTCTCAGAAATTGCGTTGAAAGTGTGACCTAAAGTCCCTATAACATTAGAACCAGTCCGTTTTCCGGACTGGTTCATGTTACAGAGGCTGTTTCCAAAAGTGCGAAAAAATACCTATGCCATGCGTTATGTTGCCGGAATGCCCGCGGAGAGGATCTTGCCTCCGGGGTCGTTTGCGAGCATCAGTCAGGCATTACCCGCCGGCACACCGTTAAGCAGCGATGAAAAAATCCGCGTACTGGTGTGGAATATCTTTAAGCAGCAGCGTGCGGAGTGGTTATCGGTACTCAAGAATTTTGGCAAAGATGCCCATCTGGTTCTGCTCCAGGAGGCGCAAACCACCCCTGAGCTGGTCCGGTTTGCCACCACTCACTATCTTGCCGCCGACCAGGTACCGGCCTTTGTTCTGCCTCAGCACCCCTCGGGGGTGATGACGCTTTCAGCAGCACATCCGGTCTATTGTTGTCCATTGCGCGAACGCGAGCCTATCCTGCGTCTGGCGAAATCGGCACTGGTGACGGTCTATCCACTGCCGGATACCCGTATGCTGATGGTCGTGAATATCCACGCGGTAAACTTCAGCCTGGGCGTGGATGTATATAGTAAGCAGTTACTTCCGATCGGCGATCAGATTGCGCATCATAGTGGGCCGATCATTATGGCCGGTGATTTCAATGCCTGGAGCCGCCCGCGCATGAATGCGCTGTACCGCTTTGCGCGCGAAATGTCGCTGCGTGAAGTCCGTTTTAGCGATGACCAGCGCAAAAAAGCCTTTGGTCGTCCTCTCGATTTTGTCTTCTACCGTGGTTTAAGCGTGCACGACGCCTCTGTGCTGGTGACGCGCGCCTCCGATCATAACCCTCTACTAGTCGAATTCAGTCCCGGCAAACCTGATAAATAATGGTGTGTCAGGTCTGCCGTGGGGCAGACCTGCGCGGGTGCTGCCCTTCTATTTTTAACCCACAAAGGACAGTGCGATGAAAACAACACACTCCCATCATGACAACGTAGAAAAACAGTTTGGTTCTCAGGCAAATGCCTATCTGAGCAGCGCCGTGCACGCTTCAGGTCGCGATCTGGTGCGTCTCGGTGAACGTCTGTCGGCATTCCCGCAGGCGCACGTGCTGGATTTAGGCTGCGGGGCAGGGCATGCCAGCTTCACGGCTGCGCAGCAGGTGGCGCACGTAACCGCATATGACTTATCCAGCCAGATGCTGGAGGTGGTTGCTGAAGCGGCGAAAGCGAAGGGACTGGGCAACATTGATACGCGTCAGGGCTATGCCGAATCCTTACCTTTTGATGATGCCTCGTTTGAGGTGGTGATCAGCCGTTATTCCGCGCACCACTGGCATGATGTTGGCCAGGCATTACGCGAAGTCAAGCGCGTTCTGAAGCCGGGTGGCATCTTCATTATTATGGATGTCATGTCACCTGGGCATCCGGTACGTAATATCTGGCTGCAGACGGTGGAAGCGCTGCGCGACACCTCCCATGTGCAAAACTACGCCAGCGGAGAGTGGTTATCGCTGATCGCTGAAGCGGGGCTGATAGCGCGTTCGTTAATCACAGACCGTTTACCGCTGGAATTTAGCTCGTGGATAGCGCGTATGCGCACCCCGGAAGCATTAAGCCAGGCTATCAGGCTGTATCAGGAGAGTGCGTCGGCAGAGGTGAAGGCGTATTTTGAACTGCAGGACGATGGTTCATTTACCAGCGATACCATCATGGCTGAAGCGCAAAAAGCGGGATAAACAAAAAAGGCACCGAGGGGAATCGGTGCCTTTTTATCTTTCGGTCGTGTTATCAGGAGTCTGGCGTCGCGCTGTTCTTCACAAACAGCGTTAGCTGGTCGCCCGGTTTCAGATTGTCAGTATCGTTGTTCCAGCGCATCACATCTTTGATGTTCACGCCGTGACGTTTTGCGATACTGGACAGCGAATCACCCTTGCGCACGCGATAGGTTATGCTATCGCTGTTGCTGGCGAGACGCTGTGCGCTGCTACCTGCACCCACCGTCAGAGTTTGACCCACTTTCAGGCCTGAACTGCGCAGGTTATTCCACTGCTGCAGATCTTTCGCATTCACGCCAAGACGTGACGCAATGCCCGAAAGCGTATCACCTGAACGAACCTTATAGCTGCGGCTGTTAACTGATGATGCATCCGCGATCAGCGTTGACTGAACGGCGGCGATTTCACCCGAAGCTAAAGACTCACGTAACTGCTCAGCATGTTTCTGCGGAACCATTACATACTGCGGGCCACTCGCCCCCAGCGTTGAGCCTTTAACGCCAGCATTAAAGGTTTTCAATTTACTTACCGACATACCCGTCATATCAGCAACCTGTTGAATATCAACCGGATTGCTGAGGCGAACACGCGCCAGTGCACGACTTTCGTCTGGTGTTGGCAGTTGTACACCGTAACGCTTGCTGTTCTTGAGAATATCGCTCAAAGCCAGCATTTTCGGTACGTAAATCTTTGTTTCCTGTGGCAGTGAGAGCGACCAAAAATCGGTGGATTTACCCCGTGCTTTATTCGCTTTCATTGCCTTCAGTACACGACCTTCGCCGCTATTGTACGCTGCGACCGTTAACAGCCAGTCGCCGTCAAACATCTTGTTCAGACGTTGCATCATGTCGAGAGCGGCTGTCGTTGAAGCGACAACATCGCGACGCGCATCATAGTTGCGGGTCTGTTTCAGACCATAGTTTCGCCCGGTGCTCGGAATGATCTGCCAAATGCCTGCGGCATTGGCGCCAGACGTCGCGTGTGGGTCAAAAGCGCTCTCCACTATGGGTAGGAGTACCAGCTCCATAGGCATGTTACGTTTCTTAACTTGCCCGGCTATCCAGTACATATACGGCTCTGCCCGTAACGTTACATCGTGGAGATAGCTCTTATTACTTAAATACTTCTGTTTCTGTTCGCGAATCCGGCTGTTTTCCGGAATTCCCATCTTTAGCTCGTCGCCAATAGAGGTCCACAAGTCTTGCTCCTGCGCGAAAGATGTCCCATCGTCCATCCAGCGCGCCGAACTTGTAAACTTCCCTGCTTCCCCTTGACCAGCTGCAGAAAGGCTCTGTGCGTGCTGTTGTACGTTGCTGCCGTTCTGCGACTGGCAACCTACAAGCAGGACAGAGGCGAGTAATATCGCTTTTGCCTTCATGTGTGTGTCAATAGTTGCTTAAAAGACGAGCGATGATAACGGCGAATTTTTGAAAAGGCAACCAGCAATTATCTGAAGTTATCTTTCTTTGACCTTAACCATGCAAATCGCTGTTCTGGTTGTTGCAAATTTGTTTCTTGGTTAATTTTGCTAATTAAATCAATATCATCTGTTCGCAAAAATAAATTAATTTGGCGCTCGTTTTTCAGAATTACGGGGAGTGTGTTTTGGTTTTTTGCACGTAACTCCTTCACTTTGTGATAATAATCCTGAATCGCCCGATCCTCAGGCAACAGGCTGACGGCAAACTTCATATTTCCTAATGTATACTCATGTGCGCAACAAATAACGGTGTCATCGGGTAATGCGTTAATCTTCTGTAAAGACTGATACATTTGCGCTGGTGTTCCTTCAAACAACCTTCCGCAGCCCCCTGAGAACAGCGTGTCACCGCAAAAAAGATAAGGCTTACTGTAGAAACACAGATGTCCCAAAGTGTGACCCGGTGTGGCAAATACGGAAAACTCCCACTCGCGTATGAGGATTTTTTCGCCTTCTTCGACTACTTGCGTGACACCCTTATCTTGTGCCTCTGACGGTCCGTAAACCACAACATGCGGAAAATGGGTACGCAGTTCAGGTACACCGCCCGTATGATCGTTATGGTGATGCGTCAACAGAATGGCTTCCGGCTGCCAGCCGTTCTCTTCTATTGCGCGCAATACGGGGGCGGATTCTCCGGGATCGACAATGACGCATCGACGTTCATCGTCAACCAAAACCCAGATGTAATTGTCCTCAAAAGCAGAAATACTGATAAGATTCATACATTACCTCTTATAGCGTGGCGGGTGTGTTGATGAAACCGGCAAGGATACCTCAGACTGTCGCAGCACCGGAACGTTGGGCGGAACTGCCCTGGGGTGAATACTATCGCGAGGCGTTAGAGCAACAGCTGAAGCCCTGGCTCGCGAAAATGTATGGCTTTCACCTGCTTAAGATTGGCAATCTCAGCGCGGAAATCAATACCGAAAGCTGCGCTATCTCGCATCAGGTGAACGTCTCTCTCGGCGGATCGCCGGTTCAGGTGAAAGCAGACCCGTTACATCTGCCGTTTGCGGAAAAATCCGTTGATGCGTGTTTGCTCGCACATACGTTACCCTGGTGCAGCGATCCGCACCGTCTGCTTCGCGAAGCCGATCGCGTGCTGATTGATGACGGCTGGCTGGTGCTGAGCGGATTCAACCCGCTGAGCCTGATGGGCCTGCGAAAGCTGGTACCGGTGCTGCGCCGGACGCCGCCTTACAACAGCCGGATGTTCACCATGATGCGCCAGCTCGACTGGCTGTCACTGCTTAACTTCGAAGTGCTCTGCTACGGCGGTTTTCAGGTGCTGCCCTGGGCGCGGCAGGGGGGCGTCTTGTTGAGCACGCATTTGCCTGCCTTAGGCTGCATGCAGTTTATCGTCGCGCGTAAGCGAACCATTCCCCTTACGCTTAATCCCATGAAGCAGAGCAAATCGAAAACGCCGATCCGCCAGACCGTTGGCGCCACGCGGCAGTACAGAAAGCCCTGATCAGGATTCAGGCTGATAGCCCGCGTCCTCATGCGCAGGGTTAGCGGCTGCCGCACGCGCCAGTTCGTCACAGCGTTCGTTTTCCGGATGACCGGCGTGCCCTTTAACCCACTCCCACTTAATCTGGTGCTGGCCCAGGGCTGCATCAAGCCGTTTCCAGAGATCGACGTTCTTGACCGGTTTCTTATCGGCAGTCTTCCAGCCGCGTTTTTTCCAGTTATGGATCCACTGGGTAATTCCCTGACGAACGTACTGGCTGTCGGTACTTAACACCACGTCACAATGTTCTTTTAGTGCCTCCAGCGCCACAATGGCCGCCATGAGCTCCATCCGGTTGTTGGTGGTCAGAAAATAGCCTTCGCTAAAAGTTTTTTCATGCTGGCGATAACGCATAATCGCGCCGTAGCCGCCGGGACCCGGGTTGCCGAGACAAGATCCATCGGTGAAAATTTCTACCTGTTTACGCATCTCTGGTAGACTTCCTGTATTTGAAACGTTCAGTTAAACGATAAGTCTGACATAAATGACCGCTATGAGCACTGCAATTACTCGCCAGATCGTCCTCGATACCGAAACCACCGGTATGAACCAGATCGGCGCGCACTACGAAGGGCATAAGATCATTGAGATCGGCGCCGTTGAAGTGGTGAACCGTCGTCTTACGGGGAACAACTTCCACGTCTATCTCAAGCCCGATCGGCTGGTGGATCCCGAAGCGTTCGGCGTTCACGGTATTGCCGATGAGTTCTTGCTGGACAAGCCGACTTTTGCGGACGTGGCTGACGAATTCCTGGAATACATCAGGGGCGCTGAGCTTGTTATCCATAACGCCTCGTTCGATATCGGCTTTATGGATTATGAATTCAGCAAGCTTAATCGTGATATCCCGAAGACGAACACCTTCTGTAAGGTGACAGACAGTCTGGCGCTGGCGAGGAAAATGTTCCCCGGCAAGCGTAACAGCCTGGATGCACTGTGTTCGCGCTACGAGATAGATAATACCAAACGAACGCTCCACGGGGCGTTGCTCGATGCCCAGATCCTCGCCGATGTCTATCTGACGATGACCGGTGGGCAGACGTCTATGAAGTTCAGTATGGAAAATGAGTCGCAGCAAACGCAGGGCGAAGCGGGTATTCAGCGTGTCGTCCGTCAGGCAAGCCGGCTGCGGGTTGTTTTAGCCAGTGATGAAGAGCTGCTTAATCACGAATCCCGTCTTGATCTGGTGCAGAAGAAGGGCGGCAGCTGTCTCTGGCGTGCCTGAAAAAACGCCGGAATGCCTGTAAAAACATCGTTTGGGCGATTTTTGCAGCAAACGATTCAAAACGCGAGAAAAAGCGTTGACGAGATCGGAGGCGCACCGTAATATGCGCCTCGTTCCCCAAACGGGAACAGTGGAGCGGTAGTTCAGTCGGTTAGAATACCTGCCTGTCACGCAGGGGGTCGCGGGTTCGAGTCCCGTCCGTTCCGCCACTATTCAGAAGGCCTGAATCAGAAATGATTCAGGCCTTCGTCGTTTCAGCCAGCTGTGATTCCATTCCCTCTCTTCTGATTTATAGTTAACAAAAAGCTAATATCAATAGTGCAATTAATTAACAAATGCACGCCATTAGTGCATTCTTTGCACTGCCGTTGTGCATTTTTCCACCGCCGGCTATTCAGGCACGAGTCAGATTGTGTCTCTCTGTAAAAAAGAATTCATACAGAATCATCTGCTTATAACCCGCTATGCAAAAAATTACTGAACCAATTGCAGATTGGTTTGGTTATTGCTTAATCATTAGCACGATAAGCGTCATTCCATATCAATAACTTATCGTTAATAAAAATAAAGCAATGATGAAAGCGAGCGAACCAATATGGAAAAACCGTCACGGTTTCTGGCAAATTCCAGCACCGCGCTTGAACAGCTGCGCGGGCTAATCAACCAGCACGAGTCAACACCAGGCACTCCGCTGCCCACGGAACGTGAGCTGTCGGACACACTCGGCGTAGGACGACGTGAAGTGCGTCGCGCGCTGGACGTGCTGGAAGAAGAGGGGCGCATCTGGCGTAAGCAGGGCAAAGGGACCTTTATCGGCCCGGCTGCACCCGTTGAACCGCTGGCCCTTCAGGGATTGGTTCAGCAAACCAACCTTCTGGAAGTGATGGAAGCTCGTCTGCAGCTCGAACCCGGCTTAGCCCGGCTTGCGGCACTGCGTGCCACCAGGGAAAACCTTGCGCTCATGCAGCGCATGCTGGAACGCATCGACAAGGTCAGCCCGGATGACCGCGATCTCAACGAACTGTGGGATAGCGCTTTTCACCGCGCCATTGCGGAAGCGGCGGGCAACCGCCTGATGCTCGGCCTGTTTGATGCCATTGATGCCGTGCGGCGTGAACCGGGCTGGCAGCATCTGCGCGAGCTGGCACGCACCCCCGAGCGTGTCGATAGCTATAACGACCACCACCACAAGATCATGGCTGCCATTATCCATCGCCAGCCTAACGAGGCCGCGACCGCGATGCGCGAACACCTGCTCAGCCTGCAAACCGCCCTGATTCAGGCGATCCACCTCGAGGACGACTTCACGCCATGACGACAATCCCCTTTAAGGACGCCACGCCCGTATTGCAAGTAAAAAACCTCAACGTTACGTTCGCGGGCTCGCCGGTAAGCGTGCTTGACGGTATCTCGTTGACCGTCAGGGCGGGCGAAACGCTGGCGCTGGTGGGAGAATCCGGCTGTGGGAAAAGTATCACCTCCCTGGCGCTGATGGGGTTACTGCCCGCCAGCGCACGGATCGTCAGCGGGGAGATGCAGTTTCGTCGCCATGATCTGCGCAAGCTCTCGCCGCGGGAATATGCCGATCTGCGCGGTAGCGAGCTGGCGATGATTTTCCAGGAGCCGATGACCTCGCTCAATCCGGCGTTTACGCTGGGCGATCAGCTGAGCGAGGCGGTTATGCGTCATCAGGACGTCTCGCGCGCAGAGGCGATGAAGATCGCGCTGCAGATCCTCGAGAAAGTGCAGATTCCGGCAGCAGAGATGCGCCTCAAGGCGTATCCGCACCAGCTTTCCGGCGGTATGCGCCAGCGCGTGATGATTGCCATGGCGCTGATCAACCACCCTAAACTGCTGATTGCCGACGAACCCACCACCGCGCTCGACGTCACCATCCAGGCGCAAATCCTCGCCTTGCTCAACACCTTGAAAGAGGAAACCGGCACGGCGGTGCTGATGATCACCCATGATTTAGGCGTGGTGGCCGAAGTGGCGCAGCAGGTGGCGGTGATGTATGCCGGACAGGTGGTAGAGCAGGGAAGCGTCGAGGCGATATTTGCCGACCCGCAGCACCCGTACACCATCGGCCTGATGGGCTCGATCCCCTCCCTTAGCGCACGCAAGGGCCCGCTTTCCACTATTCCCGGATCGGTCCCGCTGCCGGAATCCATGCCGCAAGGCTGCCGTTTCGCAACGCGCTGCCCGTTTGCGCAGTCGCGCTGCCATGACGAAAAACCGCCGCTCGCCACGCTCGGCGCGGGCCATCGGGTTGCCTGCTTCCGCGTGCCGCTCGAACACCACATCGCCCTGGGAGAGACCGCATGACCACGCCCATTCTGGAAGCTCGGGACCTCAGCAAGCTGTTCCCCGGCCCGAAAAAACTCTTTACCCCCGCCCGGTTTGTGACGGCGGTCGATCGCGTGTCGCTTGCCGTCATGCCGGGCGAAACGCTGGCGATTGTCGGCGAGTCCGGTTCCGGAAAATCCACGCTTGGCCGCCTGCTGCTGCGCCTGCTGGCCGCCAGCGAAGGGCGCGTGTTTTATCAGGGGGAAGAGATCACCCACGCCTCGGGCGCGCGCCTCAATCAGCTCCGCCGCGAGCTGCAGATCATCTTTCAGGATCCCTTCGCCTCCCTGAACCCGCGCATGACGGTGGAGCAGCTCGTCGGTGAGCCGCTGTGGCTGCACCAGAACATGAAGAAAGGGGACCGGCAGTACCGCGTTGCCGAACTGCTTAAGACCGTGGGCCTGCCCGCCGCCTGGGCCGGGCGCTACCCGCACGAGTTTTCCGGCGGGCAGCGCCAGCGTATCGGCATTGCGCGCGCGCTGGCCTCAGGACCAAAGCTGCTGCTGGGCGATGAGCCGGTATCCGCGCTGGATGTGTCGGTGCAGGCGCAGGTGGTCAATTTACTGGAAAGCCTGAAGCACCAGCTGGGGCTGACGATGGTGATTGTCGCCCACGGTCTGGCTGTTATTCGCCATATGAGCGACCGCGTGGCGGTCATGTACCTCGGGCAAATCGTCGAGCTTGCCAGCGTCGATGAGATCTTTGACGCACCGCTGCACCCCTATACCCAGGCGCTGATCGCCTCGGCGCCGCAGATGCAGCCGGGCGCTGAACGCGACGCGCCGCTGCTGCAGGGGGACTTACCGAATCCGGCCAGTCCGCCGTCCGGCTGCCGTTTCCACACCCGCTGCCCGTACGTCACCGACGAATGCCGTCAGGTCGAGCCGATTAATCAGGTGCTCGACGGCGGGCGTCAGGTTGCCTGTCATCGCTGGCAGGAGATCAACCGCGATCGCAGCGTTATCCAGATCGCACCGCCATCCGCTGCTTTTCTGCGCCGCCGCGCGCTGTTTGAACACGCGGCCACCCACTCGTCCCTTCCTTCAAGGAACTCATGATAATGACAATGCGTAATTCTCTTTTGACCGTACTGGGAAGTGTTATGTTGCTTGGCGCGGCGCTGCCCGCCCATTCTGAAAGCGTGCTGCGTATTGGCCTGGGGGCTGACCCGGACATGCTCGACCCGCATCTGGCGCGCACCTACTATGGCCGCTTCGTCTTTGCCTCCCTGTGCGACAGGCTGGTGGATGTGGATGAAAACCTGAAGGTCGTCCCAGGTCTGGCCAAAGACTGGGCGTGGAGTGACGACGGTAAAACCCTGACGCTCAACCTGCGCGAAGGCGTGACCTTCCACGACGGTGAGAAATTCGATGCCGCCGCGGCAAAATACAACCTCGACCGCGCCCTGACCTTAAAAGGCTCCCTGCGTAAAAGCGAGATCTCCTCCGTTGAATCGGTCGAGGTCACCGGTCCGATGCAGATTGCCCTGCACCTGAAAACGCCGGATGCGGCACTGCTGATGCAGCTCACCGACCGCGCGGGCGCGATGATGGCCCCTGAAGCGGCAAAAAAGCCTGACTTTGCCGCCCATCCGGTCTGTTCCGGCCCGTATAAATTCGACAGCCGCGTGTCCCAGGACCGCATCGTTCTGACCCGCTTCGACAACTACTGGAACAAAGACGCCTACCACTTCGACAAAATCATCTATCTGCCGATCCCGGATGCCTCCGTGCGCCTCGCGAACCTGCGCGCGGGCGATCTTGATCTGACCGAAGGCATCGCCGCCAGCGACGTTAAAACCGTCGAAGCCGACAGCAAGCTGGCGCTGGCGAAGGTGACCGGTCTGGGCTATCAGGGCATCACTTTCAACATCAATAACGGTAAGGTGCCCGCCAACGATCCGTTCAAGGACGCTCGAGTGCGCGAGGCGTTTTCTCAGGCCATTGACCGCGATGCGCTAAACCAGGTGGTCTTTGAAGGGTTGTATACGCCAGCCAACCAGGCGTTTTCCACGGTGAGTCCGTATCACGTCAACCTGCCGGTCCCGCCGCGTGACGTCGATAAAGCCAAAGCCCTGCTCAAAGCGGCAGGCGTCACCGCGCCGCTGACCGTCAACCTGCTGGTGCCGAACAACCCAACCTCGCAGCAGGTGGGGCAGGTGCTGCAGGCGATGGTCGCCGAGGCGGGCTTTAACCTGAACCTGCAGATGACCGAATTCGCCACGCTGCTGGACCGCCAGCAGAGCGGGGACTATCAGCTGAGCTTCTCCGGCTGGTCGGGGCGCCCGGATCCGGACGGCAGCATCTACGGCTTTATCAACAGCAAAGGCACCCTGAACGACGGCCGCTACAGCAACGCGCAGGTCGATGAGTGGCTGACCCAGGCGCGCCAGAGTACCGACCAGGCCGCGCGCCAGCCGCTGTACGACAAGGTGGTGAAGCAGCTGCAAACCGACATGCCGATTGCCTACCTCTACTTCGAGCCGCGTATTTTTGGCCTGAATAAAAGCGTGCAGGGATTTAAGCCGTACCCGGACGGCATCGTGCGTCTGGCTGGCTTAACGCTGGTGAAATAAACGTCCTGAGGAGAGCCCATGCTGGAACTGATTTGCAAACGTCTGCTGCTGGCCGTCCCGACGCTGTTGCTGGTGAGCATGATGGTGTTTGGGCTGCAAAAGCTGCTGCCCGGCGACCCGCTGATCGCCATGGCAGGCGAGGAGCGCGACCCGGCAGTCATCGCTCAGCTGCGTGCGGAGCTGAACCTCGATGCCCCGATCCCGGTGCAGTATTTCCACTGGCTGACGCGGGCGCTGCAGGGCGATCTGGGCGTCTCCTTACGCACGCACGAGCCGGTGACGCAGCTGATTGCCAGCAAGCTACCGGTGACGCTTGAGCTGTCGCTGCTGGCGATGATTATCGCGCTGGTGTTTGGCATCAGCATGGGGATCCTCGCGGCGGTGAACAAAAACAGCTGGGTCGATCACGGGGCGAACTTCGTGGCGATCTCGGGGATCTCGATCCCGCACTTCTGGCTGGGGATCCTGTTGATTCTGGTCTTTTCGGTAAACCTGCAGTGGCTCCCTGCGTCCGGCTACGTGCCGTTCAGTGAAGATCCGCTCCAGAACCTGCGCACGCTGCTGCTGCCCGCGTCCGTGCTCGGAACGGGCCTGGCGGCAACGCTGATGCGCCACACCCGCGCCTCGATGATTGCGGTACTGAAGGCGGACTACATCCGCACCGCGCGGGCGAAAGGGCTGCTGCCGAAGGCGGTGATCTTAAAGCACGCCTTTCGCAACGCGCTGGTGCCGGTGATTACCCTCACCACGCTGCTGTTTGGCGAACTGCTGGGCGGCGCGGTGCTGACCGAGCAGGTGTTCACCATTCCGGGCTTCGGCAAGATGATCGTCGATTCGGTATTTAACCGTGATTACGCGGTGGTGCAGGGCGTGGTGCTGATCGTCGCCATCGGCTTCCTGATGCTCAACCTGCTGGCCGACGTGCTTTACGTCCTTATCAACCCGAAAATGCGAGGCTAACGATGGCGGAAATGACGACCCAAACCGTTGTGCCCGCACTGCCGCGGGCGCAAAACCGGGTATTGAAAAAATTCCTCGCCAATAAAAGCGCGGTCATTGGCGCGGCAGTGGTGGGGGTGTTTGTGCTGGTGGCGCTGCTGGCGCCGTGGATCGCCCCGTTCGACCCGGTCAAAGCCAACTTCCTGGCGGTGCGCAAAGCGCCGTCGGCGATGTACTGGTTCGGCACCGACGAGCTGGGGCGAGACATCCTATCCCGCATTATCTGGGGGGCGCGCACCTCGCTGATGGCGGGCTGTATGTCTGTGGTGATTGCCGTGGTTATCGGCGTACCGCTGGGGCTGGTGGCGGGTTACTTCCAGAAAATCTGGGACGGCGTCATCTCGCGCGTGATCGAGGCGCTGCTGGCCTGCCCGTTCCTGATCATGGCGATCGCGCTGGGGGCGTTTTTGGGCCCGAGCCTGACCAACGCGATGATCGCCATCGGCCTTTCCGCGATGCCGATCTTCGCCCGCCTGACGCGCGGCCAGGTGATCGCCATTCGCAACGAAGAGTACATCGACGGCGCGCGGGCAATTGGCCTGCCGGATCGCTGGATCATCATCAAATACGTTCTGCCCAACGTGATGTCGCCGATTCTGGTGCAGGCCACGCTGGCGATTGCCTCGGCGATAATCGCTGAAGCCAGCCTGTCGTTTTTGGGGCTGGGACAGCAGCCGCCCAATCCATCCTGGGGCTCCATGCTCAACACCGCCAAAGGTTTTCTTGAACAGGCCCCGTGGATGTCCATTTTCCCCGGCGTGGCGATTTTCCTTGCCGTGCAGGGCTTTAATTTACTCGGCGACGGGCTGCGCGATGCGCTCGATCCGCGCCACGACTAAGGAGTCATGATGACCAAAGCGCTAGATTTTACGTCCGGTTACGCTTCACGCCGCCCGCCGATGCTGGGCCATAACGCCGTTGCGACGTCTCAGCCGCTGGCGGCGCAGGCGGGAATGAAGATGCTGCAGCTGGGCGGGAATGCCGTGGATGCGGCCATAGCCGCCGCCATGGCGCTGACGGTGGTCGAGCCGACCGGCAACGGCATCGGCAGCGACGCCTTTGCTATCGTCTGGGACGGTGAAAAGCTGCACGGCCTGAACGCCTCAGGTCGTTCGCCTGCGAGCTGGCACGCGGATCTGTTTGCCGGAAAAACCGCGGTGCCCGAAATCGGCTGGGACGCGGTAACCGTGCCGGGGGCGGTATCCGGCTGGGTCGCCCTGGCGGAACGCTTCGGCACGCTGCCGCTGACCACCCTGGCGCAGCCCGCCATTGACTACGCGCGCAACGGCTTCCCGGTCTCCCCGCTGATTGGGCATCTCTGGCAGCGCGGCTATAACAAGCTGAAAGATCAGCCGGGCTTCAGCGCCTGCTTCGCGCCGGAAGGCCGCGCCCCGCGCGTGGGGGAGATCTTCCTTAACCCGGCGCAGGCGAATTCGCTTGAGCTGATTGCCCGCACCAACGGCGAAGCCTTTTACCGCGGTGAGCTGGCGCAGAAAATTGCCGCCTTCGCCAGAGAGCATGGCGCGCACCTGACGGCCGAGGATTTGGCCAACCACCGCGGGGACTGGGTAGAACTGCTGTCACGCGACTTTGCGGGCGGCTCGGTGCAGGAGCTGCCGCCAAACGGGCAGGGGATCGCCACGCTGATTGCGCTCGGCATTCTTGAGCAGTGCGGCATTGAGAAGCATCATCCGGATTCCGTGCAGTCTCTGCATCTCTCTATCGAGGCAATGAAGCTGGCGCTGGCGGATCTCGACCGCTACGTGGCAGACGAAGCACACATGGCGTTTGCGGCGAAAGAGCTGCTGAGCGACCATTACCTGAAGTCGCGCGCGGCGCTGATCAACCACGACAGCGCGTCCGATTTTGTCTACGGTTCCCCGACGCAGAGCGGCACGGTCTACATTAGCACCGCGGACGCCAGCGGGATGATGGTCTCGTTTATTCAGTCCAACTATATGGGCTTCGGTTCAGGCATTGTGGTGCCGGATACCGGGATCAGCCTGCAAAACCGGGGCTGCGGCTTTGTGCTGGATCCAAATCACCCGAACGCGCTGGCGGGGAGCAAGCGCCCGTTCCACACCATCATTCCGGGCTTTGCGATGGACGGCAACGGCAAGCCGCTGATGTCCTTCGGCGTGATGGGCGGCCCGATGCAGGCGCAGGGGCACATGCAGATGGCGCTGCGCATCATGCTGCACGGGCAAAACCCGCAGGCGGCAATCGATGCGCCGCGCTGGCGCGTGGTGCAGGGCAGGGAGGTGATCGTTGAATCGACGTTCGATCGCAACACGATTGCCGCGCTGCGCGAGCGCGGGCATCAGATCGTGGTGGAAGATCCGCTTCAGGATTACAACTTCGGTGGTGCGCAGGTGATTTACCGCCTGCCGGAAGGACACTACGTGGCCGCGACGGAAAGCCGCAAAGACGGGCAGGCGTTGGTGAGTTAAAAGAAGCGAGCAACATTGGTAGGCCGGGTAAGGCGTAGCCGCCACCCGGCTTTTTTTTCACTCAATGCTAAAAGGATCCGCATCCTGCCACGCCGGAAACTTCTCCCGGTACTCCTTCAGCGCCGTCAAGGACAGCTCCGCATCAATACGCGTCGCCTGATGCGGCTCGGCGGTGGCGATAATCTCGCCCTGCGGATTCACCACCCGGCTGTCGCCGCGATAGTGATGCCCGTTGCCGTCCGTCCCCACGCGGTTGCAGCCCACCACGTACGCCTGGTTCTCAATCGCGCGCGCCACGAGCAGCGACTGCCAGTGCAGGGAGCGCGGTGCAGGCCAGTTGGCAACATACAGCGCCAGGTCGTAATCGTTGCGGTTACGCGACCACACCGGGAAGCGCAGGTCGTAGCAGACCAGCGGCAGAATACGCCAGCCGCGCCACTCGAACACCACGCGTTCGTTACCGGCTTCATAGTGATGGTGCTCATCCGCCATGCGGAACAGGTGGCGCTTGTCGTAGAAATGCACCTTTCCTTCCGGCTCGACCAGCAGGAAGCGGTTCACCGGGCCGCGCTCCGTTTGCAGCGCGGCGCTACCGGCAATCAGCGCGTTGGTCTGCTGCGCTTTGGCATGCATCCAGGCGACCACCTCCTCCTGCGGCATTGACTGTTTTGCCGCTTCCATGGCGAAGCCGGTGGTGAACATTTCCGGCAGGACAATCACATCACGTCCGGTAATGTCTTCGAGTTGACGATCAAAGTGGCGCAGGTTGGCGGGGCCATCCATCCACACTAAAGGTTGCTGCAAAATAGAAATCTTCAGACCAGGCACGATACAGGCTCCTCAAACGACCACTTTTTGACACTGTAGCACGACATAACGAGAAAATGTGGCAATAAAAAACCCCGCGCGAGGCGGGGTTTAGGTAAGCGAAACGCGTTATGCCGCTTCAGGTTTGCGGTGCTTCTCCGGCAGCTTTACCGGCTGCGTCGCCAGCTCGTCCGGCTCGAAATCATCCACGTTAATGCTGCGCAGACGGCTCTCTTCGGCTTTCACCAGCAGAGCGGCCTCATCTTTACTGATAATGCCACCGGCCAGCGCCTGTTTTGCCAGTTCGTCCAGACGGGTAAACGGCAGGTTTTTGCCCAGCTGTTTACAGATCTTCTGGTGAATCGGATCGGCGGCCATCACGTCAAGCAGCGCCTCTTCCAGCAGACCCACCGGGTTATGCGGCGTCGGTGCCAGGTACTGACCGCGGCCGATGCGGGAACGGGTTGCGCTCGGAACCTGCAGGATCTTCGCCACTTTGTGGTCCAGCTTGTCGGACGGTGCCAGATGGTGACGACCGGTCGGGAAGATCACCACGCGCAGGGCGCCTGCCACGAAGCGGTTCGGGAAGTTCGCCAGCAGATCGTCAATCGCCTGTTCAGCCTGATACAACGCATCCTGCACGCCCCAGTGCACCAGCGGCAGATCCGCTTCCTGACGGCCTTCGTCGTCGTAACGTTTCAGGACCGCAGAGGCCAGGAAGATCTGGCTCAGCACATCGCCCAGACGGGCAGAGATACGTTCGCGACGCTTCAGGCTGCCGCCCAGCACCGCCATGGAAACGTCAGACAGCAGGGCCAGGTTGGCGCTCAGACGGTTCAGATGCTGATAATAACGTTTGGTTGCATCGCCGGTCGGCGTGGCGCTGGTAAGGCCGCGCGTCAGGCCCAGCCAGAAGCTGCGCACCTTGTTGCTGCCCACGTGACCGATATGTTTGAACAGCAGCTTATCGAAGGCATCCACGTCGTTGTTCTGCGCCGCGGCCATCTCTTCCAGCACGTATGGATGGCAGCGAATTGCGCCCTGACCGAAGATCATCATGCTGCGGGTCAGGATGTTTGCCCCTTCCACGGTGATGGCAATCGGTGCGCCCTGATAGCCGCGCGCCAGGAAGTTGCCTTCGCCGAGCATAATGCCTTTACCGCCCGCGATATCCATCGCGTCAATAATTGACTGCTGCGCGCGGTGGGTACAGTGGTACTTCACAATGGCCGACAGTACGGCTGGTTTTTCGCCCAGCATAATGCCGTAGGTAATCAGCGTGGCGGCAGCGTCCATTACGTAGGCGTTGCCCGCGATACGCGCCAGCGGCTCTTCGATACCTTCCATCTTGCCGATGGAGATTTTGAACTGACGACGGATGTGCGCGTAGGCACCAATCCCCATCGCCACCGACTTCAGACCGCCGGTTGAGTTCGACGGCAGGGTAATGCCGCGGCCCACCGACAGACATTCCACCAGCATACGCCAGCCCTGACCGGCCATTTTTGGACCACCGATGATGTAATCAATCGGCACAAAGATATCCTGGCCGCGGGTTGGACCGTTCTGGAACGGCACGTTCAGCGGGAAGTGACGACGACCAATCTCAACGCCTGGGGTGGAGGTTGGGATCAGCGCACAGGTAATGCCCAGATCTTCTTCGCCGCCCAGCAGTCTTTCCGGGTCAGAGAGCTTAAAGGCCAGACCCAGCACGGTGGCGATAGGGGCCAGCGTGATATAACGCTTGTTCCAGGTCAGGCGCATGCCCAGCACCTGCTCGCCCTGCCACTCGCCCATGCAGACCACGCCGGTATCCGGAATCGCGCCCGCATCGGAGCCTGCTTCCGGGCTGGTCAGCGCGAAGCAAGGAATTTCCTGACCGCGAGCCAGACGCGGCAGGTAATGATCTTTCTGCTCTTCCGTACCGTAATGCTGCAGCAGTTCGCCTGGGCCTAAGGAGTTCGGTACGCCAACGGTAATCGCCAGGATGCCGGAAACGCCTGCCAGCTTTTGCAGCACGCGAGCCTGAGCGTAGGCGGAGAATTCCAGACCGCCGTACTCTTTCTTAATGATCATCGCGAAGAAGCGATGCTCTTTCAGGTACGCCCACAGCTCTGGCGGCAGGTCGGCCATTTCATGGGTGATGGCAAAGTCGTTCGCCATACGGCAGGCTTCTTCTACCGGGCCGTCAATAAACGCCTGCTCTTCCGCGGTCAGACGCGGCTGCGGGTAGTTATGCAGCTTTTTCCAGTCTGGATTGCCCTGGAACAGGTCGCCTTCCCACCAGGTGGTGCCCGCATCAATCGCCTCTTTTTCAGTACGCGACATGGGCGGCATCACCTTGCGGAAGCCTTTGAACACCGGTGCAGAGATCATTGATTTACGCATCGGGGCAAAGTTAAACGGCAGAAGGATGATGGCAAGAGGGACTAAAAGCCAGATAGTCCAGAGACCTGCGACGCCAAGCGCAGCCGTCCAGGCCAGAAGAATCAGGCTGCTCAGGAATAAACTTACGCGGTGATAGAACAACACACCGAGCAGAACAACGGTTGCGAGAATGCTCAAAATCATCATAAAGAAAAGCTCCCTTGCTTGTAGGAGGTCTGACCACTTGTGATGATATGGTTGTAGTTGATGTTATTTCCTTTAGCAATGTGTTTACAAAATAATTACAACCTGGTTCACATTGTTCGCGTTTTACCCGGCACGAAAAAGCAAAACGCCGGACGTTTCGCATGGCTTTAGCTTCTCGCTTTTCCCGCTATCCGGTACACTCCACTGTGTTATTTCATCAATACTGAAGGATTATCCTCATGTACCAGGATCTTATTCGTAACGAACTGAACGAAGCGGCGGAAACGCTGGCGAACTTTCTGAAAGATGATGCCAATATTCACGCTATTCAGCGCGCGGCGGTCCTGCTGGCCGACAGCTTCAAAGCGGGTGGCAAAGTGCTCTCCTGCGGTAACGGCGGCTCTCACTGTGACGCGATGCACTTCGCAGAAGAGCTGACCGGACGCTATCGCGAAAACCGTCCTGGCTACCCGGCGATTGCGATTTCCGACGTGAGCCACATCTCCTGCGTAGGCAACGACTTCGGTTACGACCACATCTTCTCTCGCTACGTTGAAGCGGTAGGCCGTGAAGGCGACGTGCTGCTGGGGATTTCTACCTCCGGCAACTCCGGTAACGTGATCAAAGCGATTACTGCTGCACGTGAAAAAGGGATGAAAGTCATCACCCTGACGGGCAAAGATGGCGGTAAGATGGACGGTACGGCGGATGTTGAAATTCGCGTTCCGCACTTCGGTTATGCTGACCGCATTCAGGAAATTCACATCAAAGTGATCCACATCCTGATCCAGCTGATCGAAAAAGAGATGGCTAAGTAAGACTTCGCTGGGGGGCGCCGGTGCCCCCCGCTGTTGTGGAGGTGATGTATGTGCGAACTGCTCGGGATGAGCGCCAATGTGCCAACCGATATCTGCTTTAGCTTCACCGGGCTGGTTCAGCGCGGTGGGGGAACCGGGCCGCATAAAGACGGCTGGGGCATCACCTTCTACGAAGGCAAAGGGTGTCGCACGTTCAAAGATCCACAGCCCAGCTTTAACTCACCGATTGCCAAACTGGTGCAGGACTATCCTATCAAGTCCCGCTCGGTGATCGCCCATATTCGCCAGGCTAACCGTGGCGAAGTGGCGCTGGAAAATACCCATCCGTTTACCCGTGAGCTGTGGGGCCGAAACTGGACCTACGCGCACAACGGGCAACTCACGGGCTATAAGTCGCTGGAAACGGGCAATTTCCGCCCGGTAGGCGAAACCGACAGCGAAAAAGCCTTCTGCTGGCTGCTGCACAAGCTGACGGAGCGCTATCCCCGCACGCCAGGCAATATGGCTGCCGTGTTTAAATACATCGCGACGCTGGCGACCGAGCTACGCGAAAAAGGCGTGTTCAACATGCTGCTCTCAGACGGCCGCTATGTGATGGCGTTCTGCTCGACGAATTTGTTCTGGATCACCCGCCGTGCGCCGTTTGGCGTGGCAACGCTGCTCGATCAGGATGTGGAGATAGACTTTCAGAAGGAGACCACACCGAACGATGTGGTCACTGTTATTGCAACGCAGCCGCTGACGGGCAACGAAACCTGGCAAAAGATTATGCCAGGCGAGTGGGTGCTATTTTGTCTCGGGGACCGTGTAATTTGACGCCAGCTGTGGATGGACAACTTCGTGGCTCAGCGGCTTGCTGACCACGTAACGGCCATCCACAACCGAGACAACAGGCGGCTTGTGAGTCTGCTCGAAGTAGTCATAGCCGGGTTTCAGCTGTTTCCAGAAATCCGCGTAGTACGAATACTTGTGACGCGCCATGTTGGCATCCGTCATGCGGAACGGATAGATGCTGACCTGAACGTTTGGCTGACCAAAGACCAACGCGCCGGTGACAAACTGGAAAATCTCATCAATGCCGGAATCGGTCATCGCGTAGCAGCCGATAGACACGCAGGCACCGTGGATCATCAGGTATTTACCTTCATAACCGTGTGCACGGTCATAGGCATTCGGGAAACCGATATTGATGGCTTTATAGAAACGGCTGTCTGGTTTGAGCTGGCTACGCTGAACGTTGTAAAACCCTTCCGGACTTTTGAAATCGCCCTGACGCTGTTTTGGCCCTAATCCACCGGAGTAGTTACATATTTTGTAGCTATCAAGCAGCTGATACGTCTCACCCATTTTTACAAACAGATCGAGAGTGCGTTCTTCCTTGAAGATCTGAATATAAACCGGCGATCCCATTAACTGCTGTTTATATTCTTTGCTGATCGGCGTCGTTGAGCTATTACTGCTGAGCAGTCCGGCAAACGACATGCACGGAATCAGAAGCATCGCAATGAACAATGCGATTTTACGCATACTACTAGTTCCTTGATAAAACCATGACCAACTTGCCAGGACGGCAAAAGAGACCCGAAATCAGATTATTCTGTTAGGAGCGCTCACATTAGCACCGCTATAGATTTTCGCAAGAGCCGGGCGGTGAGTTTACAAATTAGTTTTACTTTATAAACCATCAAAATCGCGATGGCTCCAGGAACTTTGCGCATTAGCTCGCAATTTGGCGCGCGCGACGGCGGATTCGCTGCCCGCGAGAAGGGGAAAATGTTACACTTCGCGGCCACTGGATTGTTGTTCATGGAAACCTGCTAACCACATGTTTAAAATCAAAAAAGGACTTGTTCTGCCGATTGCAGGCGTGCCCGCGCAGCACGTTTCGACAGGCGCAAGTGTCCGTCATGTCGCCATTGTGGGCGACGACTACCTGGGAATGCGACCTTCGATGTTGGTACAGGAAGGCGATCGCGTGATCAAAGGACAGGCGCTCTTTGAGGACAAAAAAAATCCCGGCGTGATGTTTACAGCCCCCGCGAGCGGCACCGTTGTGGCGATCAACCGTGGCGAACGGCGCGTTCTGCAGTCGGTGGTGATCCGCATTGAAGGCGATGAACAGCGTGAATTCGCCCGTTACGATGCCGCAGACCTCGCGTCGCTGAGCCGTGAGGCTGTTCAGGCTCAGCTTCTGGCGTCCGGTTTATGGACCGCGCTTCGCACGCGTCCCTTCAGTAAATCCCCGGTTCCCGGCACGGAACCGGCCGCGATTTTCGTCACAGCAATGGATACCAACCCGCTCAGCGTGGATCCGCAGCCGGTTATCCTGGCACAGCGCAAAGCCTTTGATGCCGGGCTTACCGTTTTAACCCGTCTGACGTCGGGAAAAGTCCACGTTTGCCAGGCCGGTGGCGGCAAGCTTGGCGGTCATCCTCAGGGGCAGGTCACGTTTAATGAGTTTGCTGGCCCGCATCCGGCGGGTCTGGTCGGGACGCACATCCATTTCCTTGAGCCGGTGAGCCTGACGAAACAGGTCTGGCATCTTAATTATCAGGACGTCATCGCCATCGGTACGCTCTTCACCTCCGGGGAGCTGTGCGCGGAACGCATCATCGCCATCGGTGGGCCGCAGGCTGCAAACCCGCGTCTGGTGAAGACGCTGATTGGCGCGAATATCAATGAACTGCTGAACGAAGAAACCAAAGCAGGCGAAAACCGGCTGATTTCCGGTTCGGTCCTCAGTGGCCGCCATGCCGTGCAGGCGCACGCCTATCTGGGACGTTTCCATTTGCAGGTCAGCATTGTGCAGGAAGGCCGCGAGAAAGAGCTGTTCGGCTGGGTGCTGCCCGGTGCGGAAAAATACTCCGTCACCCGTACCACGCTGGGGCACTTCCTGCGTAATAAGCTGTTTAGCTTTTCGACCAGTACGCACGGCGGCGAGCGCGCTATGGTCCCGATTGGCAACTACGAGCGCGTCATGCCGCTGGATATTCTGCCGACCATGCTGTTGCGCGATCTGCTCGCCGGCGATACCGACAGCGCGCAGGCGCTGGGCTGTCTGGAACTGGACGAAGAAGATCTGGCGCTCTGTACCTATGTCTGTCCGGGAAAATACGAATATGGACCGGTATTGCGCGAGGTGTTAACCCGCATTGAGCAGGAAGGATAACCGATGGGCTTAAAACACCTCTTTGAAAAAATTGAGCCGCACTTTACCGAAGGGAAGCTCAAAAAGTACTACCCGCTGTATGAAGCCACGGCGACAATTTTCTACACGCCGGGGCTGGTGACGAAAGGAGCGGCGCACGTCCGTGACGCCATCGACCTTAAGCGGATGATGATCCTGGTGTGGTTTGCGGTCTTCCCGGCGATGTTCTGGGGGATGTACAACGTCGGTCTGCAGACCATTCCGGCGCTGCACCACATGTACGATGCGCAGCAGCTGACGCAGGTGCTTCAGTCTGACTGGCACTACCGCCTGGCCCAGTCGTTAGGGGTGAGCTTTGCGCCAGACGCGGGCTGGGTGAGCATGATGACGCTGGGGGCGGTGTTCTTCCTGCCGATTTACATCACGGTCTTTATCGTGGGCGGCTTCTGGGAAGTGCTGTTTGCCATCATCCGTAAACATGAGATCAACGAAGGCTTCTTCGTGACCTCTATTCTGTTTGCCCTGATTGTCCCCCCGACGCTACCGCTCTGGCAGGCAGCGCTGGGCATCAGCTTTGGCGTGGTCATTGCCAAAGAGATCTTCGGCGGCACCGGGCGGAACTTCCTTAACCCGGCGCTGGCGGGGCGTGCGTTCCTCTTCTTTGCCTATCCGGCGCAAATCTCCGGCGACCTGGTCTGGACGGCGGCTGACGGTTTTTCCGGCGCGACGCCGCTTTCACAGTGGGCGGCACACGGTGGCGAAACGCTGGTGAACAACGCGACGGGTCAGCCTGTAACCTGGTTTGATGCCTTTATTGGCAACATTCCGGGTTCCATTGGTGAAGTTTCAACGCTGATGATTTTGATTGGTGGAGCGATCATCCTGTTTGGGCGCGTGGCCTCCTGGCGAATTGTGGCGGGCGTGATGATCGGCATGGTGCTGACCGCCACGATGTTCAACGTTATCGGTTCGACCACCAACCCAATGTTCTCCATGCCCTGGTACTGGCATCTGGTACTGGGTGGCTTCGCGTTTGGCATGATGTTCATGGCAACCGACCCCGTCTCAGCCTCGTTTACGGACAAAGGTAAATGGAGCTATGGCGTGCTCATTGGCGCGATGTGTGTCCTGATCCGCGTGGTCAACCCGGCGTACCCGGAAGGAATGATGCTGGCTATTCTGTTTGCCAACCTGTTTGCGCCACTCTTCGATTACCTGGTGGTGCGGGCCAACATTAAGCGGAGGAAGGCGCGTGGCTGAAGTTAAAAATAACGACAGTATCAGCAAAACGCTGCTGGTGGTGCTGGTGCTCTGTCTGGTCTGTTCGATTGTCGTGGCCGGCTCTGCCGTGGGGTTAAAACCCCTGCAGCAGGCGCAACGTGCGCTGGATAAACAGCGCAACATACTGGCCGTGGCCGGGTTGATGCAGGAAGGGATGAGTGCAGACGACGTCTCGGCGGTATTTGCGGAGCGTATTTCACCGCGTCTGGTGGATTTGAAAACCGGCCAGCTGCTGGATAAAGATCCGGCGAAGTATAACCAGGCGCTGGCGCTGAAAGATCCGCAGATGAGCCTGACGCTCGAGGCATCGCAAGATCCCGCCGGGATTAAGCGCCGCAGCAATCTCGCCGAAATTTATCTGGTGCGTGACCCCCAAAAACGCATTCAGGAAGTGGTGCTTCCTGTCTACGGCAACGGCCTGTGGTCAATGATGTATGCCTTTGTGGCGCTTGATACGGATGGCCGTACCGTAAAAGGCATTACGTATTACGACCAGGGCGAAACGCCGGGGCTGGGTGGCGAAGTCGAAAACCCGAACTGGCGGGCACAGTTTATCGGTAAGAAAGTGCTCGACGATAACGGTCTGCCTGCGCTGAAGGTGATGAAAGGGGCGGCACGTCCCGGTGACGACTACGCCGTCGACGGGCTGTCCGGCGCCACGCTCACCTCCAAAGGCGTGCAGCACAGTTTTGATTTCTGGATGGGCGAGCTGGGTTTTGGTCCTTTCCTGAAAAACGTACGTGAAGGAGCGCTGAACAATGGCTGATACCGGTGAACTGAAAGAAGTCAAAAAGGTGCTCATTGGCCCACTGCTGGCCAATAACCCGATCACGCTGCAGGTGCTGGGCGTCTGTTCAGCCCTGGCGGTGACGACCAAGCTAGAAACGGCGGTGGTGATGACGCTGGCGGTCACGCTGGTCACGGCATTTTCGAGCATGTTTATCTCGATGATCCGCCACCACATTCCCAACAGCGTGAGGATCATCGTGCAGATGGCGATCATCGCCTCGCTGGTGATCGTGGTCGATCAGCTGCTGCGCGCCTTCGCCTATGAAACCTCCAAACAGCTCTCGGTGTTTGTCGGGCTGATCATCACCAACTGTATTGTGATGGGGCGTGCGGAAGCCTACGCCATGAAAATGCCGCCGCTGGCGAGTTTTATGGACGGTATCGGTAACGGCCTCGGCTACGGTGTGATCCTGCTGACCGTTGGCTTCCTGCGTGAGCTGATTGGCAGCGGTAAGCTGTTTGGCATCACGGTGCTGGACACGGTGCAAAACGGTGGATGGTATCTGCCAAACGGCCTGTTCCTGCTGGCTCCCAGCGCATTTTTCATTATCGGTTTGTTGATCTGGCTGATTCGTACCTTGAGACCAGAACAGCAGGAAAAGGAGTAACCGACGATGGCTCATTACCTGAGTTTGTTTGTGCGCGCGGTGTTTGTTGAAAACATGGCGCTCGCGTTTTTCCTCGGCATGTGTACGTTCCTTGCGGTGTCCAAAAAAGTGTCGACGGCATTTGGGCTGGGTATCGCGGTCACCGTGGTGCTTGGCTTATCTGTACCGATTAACAATCTGGTCTACAACTTTGTGCTGCGGGACGGCGCGCTGGTGGAAGGGGTTGACCTCAGCTTCCTGAACTTCATCACCTTTATTGGCGTGATTGCCGCGCTGGTGCAAATCCTGGAGATGATCCTCGATAAGTACTTCCCGTCGCTGTACAACGCGCTGGGGATCTTCCTGCCGCTGATCGCGGTGAACTGCGCCATCTTCGGCGGCGTCTCGTTTATGGTTCAGCGTGATTACAACTTCAGTGAATCCGTGGTGTACGGTTTCGGCTCCGGCATCGGCTGGATGCTGGCGATTGTCACCATGGCGGGGATCCGCGAAAAAATGAAATATGCCAACGTGCCTGCAGGCCTGCGTGGCTTAGGGATCACCTTTATTACCACCGGGCTGATGGCGCTGGGCTTCATGTCCTTCTCCGGTGTGCAGCTATAAGGGCTAACAGATGGAAATTATTCTTGGCGTGGTGATGTTCACGCTGATTGTACTGGTGCTGTCAGGGCTCATTCTGGCGGCGCGGGCGAAGCTGGTGAATTCCGGCGACGTGGTGATTGATATTAACGACGATCCGCAGAATCAGATCCGCACGCCTGCGGGAGATAAGCTGCTCAACACGCTGTCCGGTAACGGCATTTTTGTCTCCTCGGCCTGCGGCGGCGGCGGCTCCTGTGGGCAGTGCCGCGTGACGGTAAAAGAGGGTGGCGGCGATATTCTGCCCACCGAGCTGTCGCATATCACAAAGCGTGAGGCAAAAGAGGGCTGCCGTCTGGCCTGTCAGGTCGCAGTGCGTCAGAACATGAAGATTGAACTGCCGGAAGAGATTTTCGGCGTCAAAAAATGGGAATGTGAGGTTATCTCTAATGATAACAAAGCTACCTTTATCAAAGAGCTGAAGCTGCGGGTGCCGAAAGGGGAAGATGTCCCGTTCCGCGCCGGAGGATACATTCAGATTGAGTGCCCTGAGCATACCGTGGCGTATGCGGACTTTGACGTTCCGCAGGCGTACCGCGCCGACTGGGACAAATTCAATCTCTTCCGCTTTGTATCTGAGGTGAAAGAGCCGACGCTGCGCGCCTACTCGATGGCCAACTATCCTGAAGAGAAGGGCATTATCATGCTCAACGTGCGTATCGCCACGCCGCCACCGAATGTGCCGGATGCGCCGCCGGGCGTGATGTCATCATACATCTGGTCCCTGAAGCCGGGCGATAAGGTGACCATCTCCGGCCCGTTCGGGGAGTTCTTCGCGAAAGATACCGACGCGGAAATGGTCTTTATCGGCGGCGGTGCCGGCATGGCCCCGATGCGCTCGCACATCTTTGACCAGCTCAAGCGGCTCGGCAGCAAGCGTAAAATCAGCTTCTGGTACGGGGCGCGTTCGCTGCGTGAGATGTTCTACGATGATGAGTTTGAACAGCTGGCGCGTGAAAACCCGAACTTTACCTTCCACGTGGCGCTCTCCGATCCGCAGCCGGAAGATAACTGGACGGGCTATACGGGGTTCATCCACAACGTGCTGTATGAAAACTACCTTAAACAGCACCCGGCTCCCGAGGACTGCGAGTTCTATATGTGTGGTCCGCCGATGATGAACGCCGCCGTGATTAAGATGCTGAAAGATCTCGGCGTCGAAGATGAGAACATCATGCTCGATGACTTTGGAGGCTGATGATGCTGACGTTTCTGGCAACCTTTGTGGTTTTTGTACTTGTCATCTTTGGCATGTCGTTAGGCTGGATCGTTAAGCGGAAAAGCATTCAGGGCAGCTGCGGCGGTATTTCCTCCATAGGTATGGAGAAAGTCTGCGACTGCCCGGAACCGTGCGACGCCCGCAAAAAACGCATGGCGCGCGAGCAGCAGCGCATTATTTAAGTTTTTGTAGGCCGGGTAAGGCAAAGCCGCCACCCGGCATTCTTACATCTGCTTCTCAATCCTCATTTGTTTACTGTATACTTATCCAGTGATGAGTGAGGGCTTACTATGCGCAAAATAATCCATGTTGATATGGACTGCTTTTTTGCCGCAGTGGAGATGCGAGACAACCCGGCGCTGCGGGATATTCCCATCGCCATTGGCGGCAGCCGCGTTCAGCGTGGCGTTATCAGCACCGCCAACTACCCTGCGCGCAAATTTGGCGTGCGTAGCGCCATGCCGACAGCGATGGCCTTAAAGCTTTGCCCTCATCTCACGCTTCTGCCCGGGCGGTTCGACGCCTATAAAGAGGCTTCCCTTCATATTCGGGAAATCTTCTCCCGCTATACCTCTTTGATAGAACCGCTGTCGCTGGACGAAGCCTATCTCGATGTGACCGACAGCGTGCATTGCCACGGCTCCGCCACGCTGATGGCGCAGGAGATCCGCCAGACGATTTTCAACGAGCTGAATCTGACGGCGTCTGCGGGGGTCGCGCCCGTTAAATTCCTTGCCAAAATCGCTTCGGATTTAAATAAGCCCAACGGCCAGTACGTCATTACGCCGGAAGAGGTGCCTGCATTTTTAAAAACGCTGCCGCTTGGCAAAATCCCCGGCGTCGGGAAAGTCTCCGCCGCAAAGCTGGAAAGCATGGGGTTACGCACCTGCGAAGACGTGCAGCGAAGCGACCTCGCCATGCTGCTCAAGCGCTTCGGGAAGTTTGGCCGCGTGCTGTGGGAGCGCAGCCAGGGGATTGACGATCGCGATGTGAACAGCGAACGGCTGCGGAAATCCGTCGGCGTCGAGCGAACCCTCATTGAAGATATTCATGACTGGTCCGAATGCGAAACCATTATCACGGAACAGCTTTATCCTGAGCTGGAACGACGCTTAAGCAAGCTAAAACCGGACCTGCTGATTGCCCGTCAGGGCATCAAGCTCAAATTCAACGATTTTCAGCAGACCACGCAGGAACACGTCTGGCCGCGTCTGAATAAAGACGATCTTATCGCGACGGCAAAAAAGGCATGGGAAGAGCGACGAGGAGGGCGAGGGGTGAGGCTGGTGGGATTGCACGTCACGCTGCTGGATCCGCAGTTAGAGCGACAGCTGGTATTAGGATTGTAAAAAAGCCCGGTGCGCTACGCTTACCGGGCCTGGGTTTTTCACCCTATCCCTGTGGGAGAGGGCTGGGATGAGGGTATTACTTAACTGGGATCGCCTTCAGCAGTTCAGTCAGCAGCGTCCAGTAATGACCAACGCTTTCGATATGAACCTGCTCATCCGGCGAGTGCGGACCGGTAATGGTTGGCCCGATAGATACCATGTCCATATCCGGATACGGTTTCTTGAACAGACCACATTCCAGACCCGCGTGGATCACCTGAATATTCGGCGTGCTGTTGAACAGACGCTGGTAGGTTTCACGCACCAGTGCCATCACCGGAGAGCTTGCATCCGGCTGCCAGCCCGGGTAGCTGCCTTTGGCGGAGGTTTTTGCGCCCGCCAGCGTACCCAGAGATTCCAGCATGCTCACCACATACTCTTTACCGCTGTCGATAAGGGAGCGGATCAGGCAGATGATCTCCGCGCTGTCGTCGCTCATGGTCACCACGCCCACGTTCAGTGAGGTTTCCACTACGCCTTTCGCCACGTCAGAGTTGCGGATTACGCCGTTTGGCGTCGCGTTCAGCAGCTGAACGAAGGTGTCACGAGACTGCACGGTCAGCGCGGCTTTATCCGTGGAGACGGATTCCAGCACCACGGTCAGGTTCTTCTCTTTCGCCGACAGTTCGTTTTTCAGGATATCCAGGTACACGGTGGAGAGTTTTTTCAGCTCATCGGCTTTTGCCGCTGGAACCGCTACGGTGGCGAAGGCTTCGCGCGGGATCGCGTTGCGCAGGGTGCCGCCGTTGAAGTCTACCAGACGCAGATCCAGCTCGGCCGCATGGCCTGCCAGGAAGCGTGCCAGCAGTTTATTGGCGTTGCCGAGACCCAGATGAATATCACCGCCGGAGTGGCCGCCTTTCAGCCCTTTCAGCGTCAGCTTGAAGGTCTGGAAACCGGCAGGAATCGCTTCGCGTGAGAGCGGCAGGGTAGAGATGAAATCAATCCCGCCCGCGCAGCCCATATAGATCTCGCCTTCTTCTTCGGAGTCGGTGTTGATCAGGATATCCGCCTGCAGCCAGTTCGCCTGCAGACCGAACGCCCCGTCCATGCCCGCTTCTTCGGTCATGGTCAGCAGCACTTCCAGTGGACCGTGCTCAACGCTGTCGTCAGCCAGCACGGCCAGCGCAGAGGCCATACCGATGCCGTTATCCGCACCCAGGGTGGTGCCGCGCGCTTTCACCCAGTCGCCGTCGATGTACGGCTGAATCGGGTCTTTGGTGAAGTCGTGAACGGTGTCGTTGTTCTTCTGTGGCACCATGTCCAGGTGCGCCTGCAGCACAACCGGTTTACGGTTTTCCATGCCTGCGGTGGCGGGTTTGCGGATCAGAATGTTGCCAACCTGGTCACGTTCCGCATGCAGACCTTTTTCCTTCGCCCAACCCATAATATGTTCGGCAAGCTGTTCTTCATGGTAGGAAGGGTGTGGAATGGAGCAGATTTTGGCAAAAATATCCCACAGCGGCTGCGGAGATAGTTGAGACAGTTCAGACACGATAAGTCTCCTTGTCGAGGCGCTGCAAACAGGGTTGCAGGTCACAGGGTTAGCAGGTTAATAGTTACCACAAGTCAGGCTTGCGAGATGAAACTGAGAATACCACTTTCTCTGCTGGCTGGTAGCATAAAGCATGTAAAAACTCAGGCAGAGGGCGCTAAACACTGGTTTTTAGTGCGTCAGATCTCTATAATCTCGCGCAACCTATTTCCCCCTCGAACACTTTTTAAGCCGTATAAAAACAGGCTGGGACACTTCACATGAGCGAAAAATACGTCGTCACCTGGGACATGTTGCAGATTCACGCACGCAAACTGGCTGCGCGTCTGATGCCTTCCGAACAGTGGAAAGGCATTATTGCCGTCAGCCGTGGCGGTCTGGTACCGGGGGCGCTGCTGGCACGTGAGCTGGGTATTCGTCATGTCGATACCGTTTGCATCTCCAGCTATGACCATGACAACCAGCGCGAGCTGAAAGTGCTGAAACGCGCGGAAGGCGACGGTGAAGGCTTCATCGTTATTGATGACCTGGTGGATACCGGCGGTACCGCAGTGGCTATCCGTGAAATGTATCCGAAAGCACATTTCGTCACTATCTTCGCGAAGCCTGCTGGCCGCCCGCTGGTTGACGATTACGTGATTGATATTCCGCAGGATACCTGGATTGAACAACCATGGGATATGGGCGTAGTCTTCGTACCGCCAATCTCGGGTCGTTAATCACGTTCCGCAATTAATTTAACGCCCGGTGATGCCGGGCGTTGTTTTTTTTAGTCTGACGCGCGTTACAATAGTCTCTATACGACGTATTCATGGAGGCAATGCAATGACGCAGGCGAATCTCACCGAGACTCTCTTCAAACCCCGTTTCAAACACCCTGAAACGTCGACGCTGGTGCGTCGCTTCAATCCGGGTACTCAGCCTGCCGTCCAGTCTGCGTTAGACGGTAAAAACGTGCCTCACTGGTATCGCATGATTAACCGCCTGATGTGGATCTGGCGCGGTATCGACCCCCGTGAAATCCTTGATGTGCAGGCACGTATCGTGATGAGTGAAGCCGAGCGTACCGACAGCGAACTCTATGATACGGTGGTGGGCTACCGTGGCGGAAACTGGATCTACGAGTGGTCTAAACAGGCGATGCTCTGGCAGCAAAAAGCCAGCCAGGAAGAGGATGCCACGCGCAGCGGCAAACACTGGCTGCATGCGGCCAACCTCTATGCCATTGCCGCCTACCCGCATTTAAAAGGCGATGAGCTGGCCGAACAGGCGCAGGCGCTGGCGAATCGCGCCTACGAAGAGGCGGCTCAACGCCTGCCGGGCCAGATGCGCGAGCTTGAGTTCGCTGTTCCGGGCGGGGCGCCCGTTACCGGGTTCCTGCATATGCCCGAAGGTGAAGGCCCGTTCCCGACCGTGCTGATGTGCGGCGGGCTCGACTCTCTGCAAATTGACTATTACAGCCTGTATGAGCGCTACTTCGCACCAAAAGGGATCGCGATGCTGACGCTGGATATGCCCTCAATTGGCTTCTCCTCCAAATGGAAACTGACTCAGGATTCCAGCCTGCTGCACCAGCATGCGCTAAAAGCGCTGGAAAACATTCCGTGGGTTGACCACACCCGCGTGGCGGCATTCGGCTTCCGCTTTGGCGCAAACGTCGCGGTGCGTCTGGCTTACCTTGAATCCTCCCGCCTGAAAGCTGTCGCCTGCCTTGGACCGGTCGTTCATGCTCTGCTCAGCGATCCCGCACGCCAGGGGAGCGTGCCCGAAATGTACCTTGATGTGCTGGCCAGCCGTCTTGGCATGCATGATGCATCAGACGAAGCGCTGCGCGTTGAGCTCAATCGCTACTCGTTAAAAACGCAAGGGTTGCTGGGACGTCGCTGCCCGACGCCGATGCTGTCGGGTTTCTGGAAAAACGATCCGTTCAGTCCGGAAGAAGAGTCGCGCTTAATCACGTCGTCATCTGCGGATGGCAAATTGCTTGAGGTGCCGTTCAGCCCGGTCTATCAGAATTTCGATAAAGCTCTGAAAGAGATTACGCGCTGGATCGCTCAGAGATTGTGTTAATAGATTGCTAAATTTCGCTGGTTTGGTAAAACAGTGGCTTCACAAAAGGAGATCGCAATGACGTTACCGAGTGGACACCCGAAAAGTAGATTGATTAAGAAGTTCATGGCTCTTGGCCCGTATATTCGAGAAGAGCAGTGTGAAGAGAATCGCTTTTTTTTCGACTGCCTGGCTGTATGCGTCAACGTGAAGCCTGCACCCGAAAAACGTGAATTCTGGGGCTGGTGGATGGAAATGGAAGCAGAGGAAAAACGCTTTACGTATAGCTACCAGTTTGGCCTGTTTAATAAAGACGGTAACTGGCAGGCCACCACCATTAAAGATCAGGAAGTGATCGATCGCCTGGAATATACCCTGAAAGAGTTTCACGACAAAGCAAGCGCACTGCTGGCCACCCTGGACCTTAAGTTCGAGCCAGCGGATGATTTTTCCAGCGAAGCGGTGAAGCTGACTGCCTGATAGCGTCACAGCGCCGGGTGGCGACTTCGCCTTACCCGGCCTACAAAATGCACTATCCCGTAGGCCCGGTAAGCGCAGCGCCACCGGGCAAAAAAATCCCGGCTTATCTGCCGGGATTTTCTTATTCGGATAATCTTAGAACTGGTAGGTCATACCCAGGGCAACGATATCATCGCTGCTCACGCCCAGTTTATTATCGTCGTCAATCTGGTTAATTTTATAATCAACAAACGCGGACATATTTTTGTTGAAGTAATAGGTCGCGCCAACGTCAATATATTTCACCAGGTCTTCGTCACCAATACCTTCGATATCTTTGCCTTTAGACTGGACATAACCCAGGGAAGGACGCAGACCGAAGTCGAACTGATATTGTGCAACGACTTCAAAGTTCTGCGCTTTATTGGCAAATCCGCCAGAAATTGGCGTCATATTGCGGGTTTCTGAATACATCGCTGCCAGATAAATATCGTTCGCGTCATATTTCAGACCGGTAGCCCAGGCTTCGGCTTTCTGCCCCTGACCACGCGCCAGCAGGTTCTGCGCGTTGGTGCGGTCAGAGTTAGTGTAAGCACCGCTGACGGCAAAATCGCTGCCGCCGAAGTCATAGCTCAGAGAGGTACCAAAACCGTCACCGTTCTGCTTCTTGGCGTCACGGTTTTCGTTTTTGCCCTGGTACTGCAGGGTCATGTCCAGGCCGTCAACCGCGCCGAAGAAGTCGGTGTTGCGGTAGGTGGCAAGACCGGTCGCACGCTTGGTCATGAAGTTATCGGTCTGCGCGGAAGAGTCGCCGCCGAACTCAGGGAACATGTCGGTCCATGCTTCGACGTCATACAGCGCACCCAGGTTACGACCGTAATCCAGAGAACCAAAGTTTTTCAGCTTCAGGCCCGCGAACGCCAGACGGGTTTTCTGAGAGGAGTCGCTCTCGGCTTTGTTACCCGCAAATTCAGATTCCCAACGACCATAGCCCGTCAGCTGATCGTTAATCTGGGTTTCGCCTTTAAAACCGAAACGAACGTAAGTCTGATCGCCATCTTTGGTGGCATCATCGCTGATGTAGTGCATGGCTTTCACTTTGCCGTACACGTCCAGCTTATTACCATCTTTATTATAAACTTCAGCTGCGTGAACGGATGCAGAAGCCACTACGCCCATAACCATTAATGCCAGAGTGCTCTTTTTCATTTTCGATCCTGTCTTATAAACGCGCTAAAAAATTCGCTGGACGATAAGCTCATGCTTAAGTCCCGTGAAAAAACAGGAAGGGTTTTATCGTTCTGGAATGAAACTTTTATGACAAACTAAGAATAATTTTAAAAAACTGTGATTTATTATTTCGGTAATAAAAGTGTCAAATTCTCCCGCTACGCTTCCTGATCCCGCGCAACAAAGTGTTTCGCGATGTGCTAAGGCAGTTGGCAACGGGGCTGACTCCTGCTAAAACGTTCGTTCGACATTACTTTCCCTTATCGTTGAACGGCAGAGAATCATGAGTGACAGCCAGACGCTGGTGGTAAAACTCGGTACCAGTGTGTTAACAGGCGGATCGCGCCGCCTAAATCGCGCCCACATTGTTGAGCTTGTACGTCAGTGCGCTCAGTTACATGCCGCAGGGCATCGTATTGTAATTGTGACCTCCGGGGCGATTGCCGCCGGGCGTGAACATCTGGGTTACCCCGAACTCCCCGCGACGATCGCCTCTAAACAGCTGCTGGCCGCCGTGGGACAAAGCCGACTCATTCAACTCTGGGAACAGCTGTTCTCTATCTATGGCATCCACGTCGGGCAGATGCTGCTGACGCGTGCGGATATGGAAGACAGAGAGCGCTTCCTGAACGCCCGCGATACCCTGCGCGCGCTGCTGGACAACAATATCGTTCCGGTCATTAATGAGAACGATGCCGTTGCTACTGCTGAAATCAAAGTGGGTGATAACGATAACCTCTCTGCGCTGGCCGCCATTCTGGCTGGCGCCGATAAATTACTGCTTCTGACCGATCAGCAGGGGCTGTTCACCGCCGATCCGCGTTCTAACCCGGAAGCCGAGCTGATTACCGACGTTCACGGCATCGACGATGCGCTGCGCGCCATCGCCGGTGACAGCGTGTCCGGCCTCGGAACGGGCGGCATGGGGACCAAGCTGCAGGCCGCCGACGTGGCGTGCCGCGCCGGTATCGACACCATCATTGCCGCGGGCAGCCGCCCTGGCGTGATTGGCGACGTGATGGAAGGCATCTCCGTTGGCACCCGCTTCCACGCTCAGGAATCCCCGCTGGAAAACCGTAAACGCTGGATATTTGGCGCGCCGCCTGCGGGCGAACTCGTCGTCGATGAAGGGGCGACCGCCGCGATTCTGGAACGAGGAAGTTCATTACTTCCTAAAGGAATTAAAAGCGTGACAGGCAACTTCTCCCGTGGTGAAGTGATCCGTATCCGTAACCTCGAAGGCCGCGACATCGCCCACGGCGTAAGCCGCTATAACAGCGATGCCCTGCGCCGCATCGCGGGTCACCATTCGCAGCAGATCGACGCCATTCTGGGCTATGAATATGGCCCGGTTGCCGTGCATCGCGATGACATGATTATTCGTTAAGGAGCCAGAACATGCTGGAACAAATGGGCGTCGCCGCGAAGGCCGCCTCTTACAAACTGGCGCTCCTTTCCAGCCGCGAGAAAAACCGCGTGCTGGAAAAAATCGCTGATTATCTGGAATCTCAGTCCCAGGAGATTTTGCTCGCCAACGAGCAGGATTTACTGGAAGCGCGTCGCAACGGTCTGAGCGAAGCGATGCTCGACCGCCTGGCATTGACCCCGGCCCGCCTGAAAGGCATCGCCGACGATGTTCGTCAGGTCTGCAATCTGCCCGATCCGGTAGGGCAGGTGATTGACGGTGGGCTGCTGGACAGCGGTTTGCGCCTGGAGCGCCGTCGCGTGCCGCTCGGCGTTATCGGCGTTATTTATGAAGCCCGTCCAAACGTGACGGTGGATGTCGCCTCCCTATGCCTGAAAACCGGCAACGCCGCCATTCTGCGCGGTGGGAAAGAGACCTGGCGCACCAACGCCGCGACGGTGAAAGTCATTCAGCAGGCGCTGGGGGAGTGTGGCTTACCGGCGGGTGCCGTGCAGGCAATTGAGAGCCCGGACCGCGCGCTGGTCAACGAAATGCTGCGCATGGACAAATACATCGACATGCTGATCCCACGCGGCGGCGCGGGCCTGCACAAGCTGTGCCGCGAGCAGTCGACGATTCCGGTGATCACCGGCGGTATCGGCGTGTGTCATATCGTGGTAGACGACAGCGCTGAGATTGCACCAGCGCTGAAGATTATCGTGAACGCGAAGACCCAGCGTCCAAGCACCTGTAACACCGTTGAAACGCTGCTGGTGCATCAGGGCATAGCGAACACCTTCCTGCCGGCCCTGAGCAAACAGATGGCAGAGAGCGGCGTGACGCTGCACGCTGACGCCAGTGCGCTCTCGCTGCTGCAGGATGGCCCGGCTAACGTCGTTCCCGTCAACGCGGAGCAGTACGACGACGAGTTCCTGTCACTGGATCTGAACGTGAAAATCGTGAGCGATCTTGACGACGCGATTGCGCACATCCGTGAGCATGGCACGCAGCATTCTGACGCCATCCTGACGCGTACGCTGCGCAATGCCGATCGCTTCGTGAACGAAGTGGATTCCTCTGCGGTGTATGTGAATGCCTCCACCCGCTTCACCGACGGCGGCCAGTTCGGCCTCGGCGCTGAGGTGGCGGTCAGCACGCAGAAACTGCACGCCCGCGGTCCGATGGGGCTGGAAGCGCTGACCACGTACAAGTGGATCGGCTTCGGCGACGATACGATTCGTGCGTAAATAATCACGGGTGATGCAAAAATAGCCGTTTGATTCAAAAGGGCATTGACGCATCACCCGGATAGATCTAACCTTTTGCCCCGTGGTTACACTCGTAACCGGCCTCTCAGGGCCGATATAGCTCAGTTGGTAGAGCAGCGCATTCGTAATGCGAAGATCGTAGGTTCGACTCCTATTATCGGCACCATTTCAAATTCCTCAAACGTCCGTAAATAGCCTGATTTGTAAAAATTCTACTGTCTTTTTAGTGCATCATTGTCCGTAACCATCCAGTAAAAACCGATACAGAATATATACAGAATATGTATAGGATTGTGTATATGGTCCAGTTCGGTCCTGGATTCCTATACACATGCCTTTAAACGATGTGCAGATTCGCCGCGCTAAGCCTGAAGATAAACCCTATACGCTTGGGGATGGGCAAGGCTTGTCATTGCTTATAGAACCTAATGGAAGCAAGAGCTGGCGGTTTCGCTATCGCTATGCCGGTAAACCCAAGATGATCTCGCTTGGCGTTTACCCAACGATCACCCTTGCCGATGCTCGTTCCCGTCGTGATGAAGCGCGAAAACTTGTGGCAGAAGGAAAGAACCCTTGTGAGGTTCGAAAAGAGCAAAAGCTGGCTATGCAAGCAGAGTCAGAGAACGCCTTCGAAAAGATAGCCAGAGAGTGGCATCAACTTAAATTTGCTAAATGGTCGGCAGGATATGCATCAGACATCATGGAAGCGTTTAAGAACGACATTTTTCCTTATGTTGGAACAAGGCCTGTGGGAAAGATTAAACCGCTGGAGCTGCTGAACGTACAGCGTAAAATTGAGAAACGTTGTGCGTTGTAGAAAGTGTGGAAAGTACGTCAGCCTTGCTCCGAAGTGTTTCGCTACGCAATTGCAACAGGTAGGGCGGAGTACAATCCTGCGGCAGAGCTTTACAGCGCTCTCGAAGTACACCAATCTAATCATTTCCCGTTCCTAAAAGCTGATGAGATACCTGATTTTCTGCGTGCCTTAGAGGGTTACTCCGGGAGTAAGCTTGTCCAGATAGCAACGAAATTACTCATGATTACAGGTGTTAGAACCATCGAATTACGTGCAGCGTCATGGTCAGAATTTGATCTAGATAACGCTCTTTGGATAATTCCTACAGAAAGGATGAAAATGCGTAGGGCGCATCTTGTGCCATTGTCGACTCAAGCGTTAGATTTACTTAATGAACTCAAGATCATGACAGGAAACTATCGTTATGTTTTTCCTTGACGGAACGATCCGAACAAGCCTATGAGTGAGGCGAGTATAAATCAGATTATCAAACGTATTGGCTATGGTGGGAAAGTAACCGGTCATGGTTTTAGACATTCTTTATCTACCATCCTCAATGAAAAAGGATACGATTCGGCTTGGATTGAAATGCAGCTTGCTCACACAGATAAAAATAATATCAGAGGTACTTATAATCATGCTCAATATATTGAGCGGCGCCAGGATATGATGCAGTGGTATTCAAGTTACGTTTTGATTAAGGGGTAAGTGAGAATATTATGTACATTGCTACACATTCAAATAAAGGTTATTCCCAAAACTCCTATAAAACCGTTATTAATGTATTGATTTCTTCTTATCATTGTTTGCATTATATTATTACGCGATGGTTGAATATAACCTTTGAGCTATTCCAAGCACCACGTCTAATGAATGGAAACTGTATTTTTGCGAAATATAAGTTGCTTTTCTCAAAAAGTGAAATTTAAGTATGTATAGCATATTGTCATGTGCTTTATTCATAATCATGGACTCACCTATTACAATAGTGGGACAAGAAATAATTAACTCAAGGAGATAGTAATGAGCAATGAATTTGATAGTAGTAAGCTAGAGAATTGTTTCGATCTCGCGTTAGAAAATATTATTAGACACGGCGATACAGATATTTTCCCATATCCATTTGAAAGTCGGCTATTTGAAGACCGTAAGGAAATCGTAAAAACTGCATTAATGCAAACATTTGATGACTTTGAAAATAAACGGACAGAGGTCCCACCAAACATGATTAATAGCTTTTCTAGCATCGGCTATTATGGTTACAGGTGGGCAACGCAAATTGATCCATTCTGGAATGCTTTTTTTCTTGGTCTAGTTTTGAAGATCGCTGAAGATATAGAGAAAATAAGATCTACTAATACGTCTGTTTATTCATATCGTTTCAATCCAAACCTTGCTGCGGGCTCACTTTTTGATAAGGATATTTCATGGAGAAAATACCAAGAAGACAGCATTGTCGAATGTGCTAAAGATGAAATTAAGTATGTACTTACATGCGATATAGCAGATTTCTATCCACGTATATATCACCATCGTTTAGAAAATGCACTAGACAGAATAGATCCTAATAAAAAATACTCTGGTAAAATTAAGAAATTGCTACAGACATTTAGTGAAACAAAATCATATGGAGTGCCAGTTGGGTGTCCTTCATCAAGAATATTAGCAGAGCTAGCCCTTGATTCCATTGATAAGCTATTGTCTATGAATAGGGTTAACTACAAGCGTTATGTTGACGATTTTATTATATTTTGTAACTCAAGAGAGGATGCTCATAAGACTTTAACTTTACTTAGTAAAAAATTAATGGAAAATGAAGGGCTAA
>NZ_CAMFKT010000030.1:0-45441 GCF_945957325.1 Enterobacter sp. PL1 | reverse complement strand
GTCGGGAAGATGCGTGATCTGATCCTTCAACTCAGCAAAAGTTCGATTTATTCAACAAAGCCCAGCTCAATGCAGATATTTGCCTGCCCTGCACTGTTCTTTATCTTCGACCATTTCAACTCACCAATAATGCCGTACTTGTCCTTCAGCTTCTGGACTCGATTATTGAAGATATGCAGAGTGTCTTTACGCACACACAGCAAACCAATGCCATAACAGCGGTCACTCCCTGTCGTACCACTCTCATCACCAAAAGCCACGTATTCCATGCACAATACCCACTTTAAATTGTATGGATATTTTATGCTCAAACCAAGTTGTGGGCAATGTATTGCAGACTACTGAGGTACTCTGAAACGCCCCTACTGACCAACTTAGAGCCCTCAAGACCAGGAGGCAGAGGATGAACATTTAGAATATCTGTGAGGTTGAGATGAATAGTGTCTAATGGTAACACTGCTGATTATTACAAGAGTCATCAATGACAAGATTAATGAAAGGGGATAGCTCTAAGTGCTCTTAAAGTTAGCCTTTAAGCTCTTATTATTATCTTGTGTAAACAAGTAATATAACTTTAAGGTCTTTAAGTAACACTTTAAGTTTAGCCCCTGCAGACCATATTAAATATGATTTCTATCATTGGCTATTCACTTATCGACTGACCCAGAGCACGCAGGAAGCATTCACTTTAAATAAACGCTTGGTGTCTGTAATTGGCCATCCCGCCCCTGAAAGGATGCGATAAGTTACGGTTAATTGTCATAGAGAGAAAACTTTTTGTCTTCTCTCTTCCTATAGTGAGTCGTTAATACCTAAGCACTCTTTTTGTCTCGCTTTTCGATACCCTGTCTAGGCCCCTCAGGCATACTCTGGAACATCGCCTCGATTTCTTTTGGTCTTGTGATTCGGTCATCGACAATGATATTCAACAGCTTAAAGAGGCCATGCGTTAACTGTGGGTCATCATCAAGGTTAATCTCTCCAGGATGGACCGCCTGATTCCCTACGATACGACAGATGTCTGCTGCTTGTTGAATGCGAGGAGGTAATCCTTTCTCCACGAGAGACTTTATGTCAGTGTTAATGTTGCTCCCCGGCTCGCCTAAGTGGACCATTAACTTCTGAAGACACAGACGGAGAAGCGCTGCGGCCCCTTTAGGAGACAGATTGACGATGCTTCTAGCCTCCATGTAGTCGGACTTACAGTCCTCCGGCATATCTGGGTTCGGCATTTCAACATTCGCAGATGCAGGAATTAGGAGGGACTCCTCAAACCAATATGAGTACTCCTCACAGCGCTCACATTGTGACACGTGCATAGGGAAAGCCATTTCATCATAGTAAGGATATAATTGGTCCCACTTTTGCTTAGCATACGCCTGACAGTACGGACAGTTAAAAGCTTCTTTCTTGAACTCCGCTGGTTCATACGGAACTGCCATTTATTTTACCTCCTTATAAATACCTACCATCACACTAACCAGCCTATCCACCTCAACCTCTTTAGCGTAGCGGTCATAGGTAATAGACCCTGAGCTATGCCCCATAATCGCCTGAGCATACGCTAATTCAACACCATGTTGTTTTAATTGAGTCGCAACTGTGTGTCTAAACGAGTGAAACGCTAAGCCTTCACGATCAGTAAGAACCTTGGGTAACAGCGTACGGTTAAACCATTTACTCACCTGCTCACCGTAACCGTTCTTCATTAAGCGCAAACCATCAAATACCATAGCGTCATCACCACCAGAGCCTCTACGGGTCTCTACAAGCGCCATAAAGTCAGCCAATACAAAACCATAGGCACCATCGACCAAAGGCACACAGCGATCACTGTGAGCGTTCTTGATGCTCTTACCCTGCAGGCTGTTATCGTCTTCATTGATATGGATATAGACAACTCCAGACTCAGTGGTCCTAATGTCTTTGACCTGAAGCTGAGCCACCTCATTAAGCCTTGCCCCAGTGATAGCAGCCAAAGCTGTAACGTAATAGTGATAGGGCTTACCAGAGGTCTTCTGAGAGTATGCCTTAGCGGCGACCAGTAATTGCCCCACCTGCTCCGTAGAGAAGGCGTTACGGGCCTCTGAGGCTTTACGCTGAGGGACCTTAAGCTCCAGACCTTCAGTCATGTTCTTTTTAATCAAGTCATTGCGCATAGCCCACTTAAAGACAGCCGCCATCTTAATAAGATACTTGTTGTTGATGGTAACGACATCCAGACAATCTGTCTTATCTTCACGGCTCAACAGGTCAGCAAGTGGGGCATCCTTAAAGCGCTGCTTACGGTTCCTAGGTAACTGCTGGAGCACATCACGAACTCTGAGCATGTCTGCTCTACTGGCTTCAGCATTGAGACCCAGATAGTCGAATATTTCGATTAACGCTGCGTGGGACGCTTTGTTTTCTCTTAAGGTGGCTGGCTTCCAGTTCTGAGCGTTCTCCGCTTCGTATTGCTCAAAGAGGCTCGCTACGGTGACGCTGGGCGTGACTTCTGGTTTTGCTTCTGGAGCACTAACAGATAAGGACACAGAGGCTTGGTCATCTTGCCAATCAATACAACTAAAACCATCGATATAATCTATGAGTGGCTTACTGTCTCCCGCATCGATACGCTTCATACAGGCCTTAAGCACTCCCAAAGCCTCGTGAATGTAACGATGCTGGTCAATGCTAAGGGGTTCACAGGCTAGTGCATCAACAAGGTTCCCACCGAGTTCTGAATAAAGCCCGCTATATGTTTCCCTCATGTCAGGCTCGAAGAGGTCAGAGCGGCCCGTCGATAGTTCCCATTCAGCGATGTCCTTGAGGTGCTCTCTCATTTCCTCATAGGTTGCGTTAGGGTTGTCTGCATGTATTGCCTTGAGTGCTGCCTTGATGTGCCGAGAGTGAGCCATAGCGGTACGTCTGTCCTTAGTCCGTAGTGATACTGAGGTCATTCTATCATTGTTTGGTTGCCTGACCCGAAGACGGAAATAGTAGACGCCGTTACGCTGGTAGAGATAGGAGACGGTTGGGAATTTGTGACTACTTGATAGCTGAATCATATGTCTGTATGCCCTGAGAGGGTTACACAGTGGGTTACAGTAAGTAACGCTGTAAGGAGGCATTAAGCCATATCCCAAAGGATTCAGTAACTTATTGAACTTCAAGAAGTGTCATGGAGCGGGCGAAGGGAATCGAACCCTCGTATAGAGCTTGGGAAGCTCTCGTTCTACCATTGAACTACGCCCGCTTTGAGGTGCGTAAGGCATTATAGACCTTACGCACCTTCATACAAGCCTCATCACAACTAACCGGCGATTAAATAATCACTTAGCACTTCGGTTTGCTGCCGGGCGCAGGAAGATAGCGCTGCGGATCGATGGCCGTCGCCTTATAGCGGATCTGGAAATGCAGCTTTACTGAATCCGTACCGGTGCTGCCCATGGTGGCAATCTTCTGCCCGGCTTTGACGTTCTGCCCGTTGTTGACCAGCATCGTGTCGTTGTGCGCATAGGCCGTGATGTAGTCTTCCCCATGCTTAATCATGATCAGGTTACCGTAGCCGCGCAGCTGGTTACCCACGTAAACCACCTTCCCGGCTCCGGAGGCATAAACCGGCGTACCGCGCGCAGCGGCGATATCAATACCCTTGTTGCCACCTTCAGAGAGTGAGTAAGGGGCGACCACTTTACCGCTGGCAGGCCAAATCCAGCAGCGCTGTCCAACCGGCGGCCATGACGATTGCGGCACCTGATAGGACGGCGTCACTTTGGCGGTTTTGCCTTTCGAAGAGGATTTTTTACCGGAGGACGATCCGCCGCTAACCTTCAGCTGCTGCCCCACCTCGATGGTGTAGGGCGGAGAAAGGTTATTCAGACGCGCCAGATCCTTCACGCTGGTTCCCGTTGCGCGCGAAATCCGGTACAGGGTGTCCCCGCGTTTGACGGTGTAGACCGAACCGGAATAGCTCCCCGTATCCGAAGATTTGCTCCCTGAACAGCCCGCCAGTAATAGCGTCAGCGTCAGGCAAAAAATAGCGGTAAGGGGTTTTCTCGTCAGGCTTCCTGCAAACAAAACAGATCCTCGGTCAGCGTGAATGGCGCACTATGATAACAGCCAAAACGAACAGGGGTCATGCCCTTTTCCGCTCTACGAGCCAAACCGTTCGTATAAGAATGCAGTATAATGCTTCGGCTGATGGTGCTGAACCACTCGGCAATTTGGCACTGGAGCATCAATGAGTATTCAAGAACACGTTATTTTGGTAAACGACCAGGGAATGGTGATTGGCACTCAGGAAAAATATGCCGCTCACACGTTACATACCCCGCTGCATCTGGCGTTCTCTTCCTGGCTTTTTAACGCAAAAGGCGAATGTCTGATCACCCGACGCGCCTTAAGCAAAAAAGCCTGGCCCGGCGTCTGGACCAACTCCGTGTGCGGCCACCCGCAGTCGGGCGAAGAGACAGTCCAGGCGATAATCCGCCGCTGCCGCTTTGAAGTGGGCGCAGAACTGACCGATATCACCGCCGTCGCCCCTGAATTTCGCTATCGGGAAACCGACCCATCCGGGATCGTGGAAAACGAAATTTGCCCGGTCTTCGCCGCCCGAATCACCAATGACGTGACGATAAACGAAGATGAAGTGATGGACTATCAGTGGGTTGAGCTGGACGCGCTATTCCGCGCGCTGGACGCGACGCCCTGGGCCTTCAGCCCGTGGATGGTCATGGAAGCGACGACCGCCCGCGAAAAACTCATAGCCTTCGCGGCGCAATAAAAAAGCCCCTTTCGGGGCTTTTTTTACATCTTAACGCCTTATTTCACCGGGCGCATCGCCGGGAACAGGATCACGTCACGGATGGTGTGGCTGTTGGTAAACAGCATCACCATACGGTCGATGCCAATTCCCAGACCCGCCGTTGGTGGCAGGCCGTGCTCCAGCGCGGTCACGTAGTCTTCGTCGAAGAACATCGCTTCGTCGTCGCCTGCCGCCTTCGCGTCAACCTGATCCTGGAAGCGCTGAGCCTGGTCTTCCGCATCGTTCAGCTCGCTAAAGCCGTTGCCGATTTCACGGCCGCCGATGAAGAATTCGAAGCGGTCAGTGATTTCAGGGTTCTGGTCATTACGACGCGCCAGCGGAGAGACTTCAGCCGGGTACTCGGTAATGAAGGTCGGCTGAATCAGATGCGATTCGGCCACTTCTTCGAAGATCTCGGTCACGATACGGCCCAGACCCCAGCTCTTCTCAACCTTGATACCGATGCTTTCGGCGATCGCTTTCGCAGAATCGAAGTTATCCAGATCGGCCATATTGGTTTCCGGACGGTACTTCTTGATCGCTTCGCGCATGGTCAGTTTTTCGAACGGCTTGCCGAAGTCGAAGACTTCTTCACCGTAAGGGACCTGCGTGGTGCCCAGAATATCCTGTGCCAGCGTACGGAACAGGGATTCGGTCAGCTCGATCAGATCTTTGTAATCCGCATACGCCATATAGAGTTCCATCATGGTGAACTCTGGGTTATGACGAACGGAGATCCCTTCGTTACGGAAGTTACGGTTGATCTCGAACACGCGATCAAAACCACCAACCACCAGACGCTTCAGGTACAGTTCCGGCGCGATACGCAGGTACATGTCCAGGTCCAGGGCGTTGTGATGGGTGATGAACGGACGCGCAGACGCGCCGCCAGGGATCACCTGCATCATCGGGGTTTCCACTTCCATAAAGTCGCGGTTCACCATGAACTGGCGGATACCGGCCATGATCTGGGAGCGAATTTTGAAGGTCTTGCGGGATTCATCGTTAGAGATGAGATCCAGGTAGCGCTGACGGTAGCGCGCTTCCTGATCCTGCAGGCCGTGGAATTTGTCCGGCAGCGGGCGCAGGGCTTTGGTCAGCAGACGCAGCTCGGTGCAGTGGATAGACAGTTCACCGGTTTTGGTTTTGAACAGTTTACCTTTCGCGCCCAGGATATCGCCCAGGTCCCACTTCTTGAACTGCTCGTTGTAGATGCCTTCCGGCAGATCGTCACGGGACACGTACAGCTGAATGCGGCCGCCAACGTCCTGCAGGGTCACGAAGGAGGCTTTACCCATGATACGACGGGTCATCATGCGGCCCGCAACGGCCACTTCAACGTTCAGCGCTTCCAGCTCTTCGTTCTCTTTCGCGTCGAAGTCAGCGTGCAGTTGGTCTGAGGTGTGGTCACGACGAAAATCGTTCGGGAACGGCACGCCCTGCTCGCGCAGCGCTGCCAGCTTCTCGCGGCGGGTTTTCAGTTCGTTGTTAAGATCGACTACCGCGTCAGCGCCCTGTGCTTGTTGTTCAGACATGTTGGTTCCTCATAACCCTGCTTTCAAACTTGCTTCGATAAATTGGTCCAGGCTGCCGTCCAGCACCGCCTGCGTGTTGCGGGTTTCAACCCCGGTACGCAGGTCTTTGATGCGGGAGTCATCAAGGACGTAAGAACGGATCTGGCTGCCCCAGCCGATGTCAGACTTGTTGTCTTCCATCGCCTGTTTCTCAGCATTTTTCTTCTGCATCTCCAGCTCATAAAGCTTCGCTTTCATCTGCTTCATGGCCTGGTCTTTGTTCTTATGCTGGGAACGGTCGTTCTGGCATTGCGTTACCAGCCCGGTTGGAATGTGGGTAATACGCACCGCAGATTCCGTACGGTTAACGTGCTGGCCGCCCGCGCCGGATGCGCGGTAAACGTCGATACGCAGGTCCGCCGGGTTAATTTCGATATCGATATCTTCATCAACTTCCGGGTAAACAAACGCGGAGCTGAAGGAGGTATGACGACGGCCACCGGAGTCGAACGGGCTCTTACGCACGAGGCGGTGAACGCCGGTTTCAGTGCGCAGCCAGCCGTAGGCGTAATCACCGATGATCTTGATGGTGACGGATTTAATACCGGCCACTTCACCTTCAGACTCTTCGATAATTTCGGTTTTGAAACCGCGCGCTTCGGCCCAGCGCAGATACATACGCATCAGCATGCTGGCCCAGTCCTGCGCTTCGGTACCGCCGGAACCTGCCTGAATATCGAGATAGCAGTCAGCGCTGTCGTATTCGCCGGAGAACATGCGACGGAATTCAAGCTGCGCCAGCTTCTCTTCCAGCACGTCGAGTTCTGCTACGGCTTCGTTAAAGGTCTCTTCGTCGTCGGCTTCGACGGCCAGCTCCAGCAAACCGGGAACATCTTCCAGCCCCTGGGCCATTTGATCCAGCGTATCTACGATAGCTTCGAGAGAGGAACGCTCTTTACCCAGCGCCTGTGCGCGTTCAGGTTCGTTCCAGACGTCCGGCTGTTCCAGCTCGGCGTTTACTTCTTCAAGACGCTCTTTCTTGGCATCGTAGTCAAAGATACCCCCTAAGAACGTCAGAGCGCTCCGTGAGGTCCTGAATACGGTTTTTTACCGGATTAATTTCAAACATGGTCTGTTTTCTTTTATGGACTTGTCAAAATGCGGTGATAAGAGCGGGATTGTACCGAATCCACGCCCTTTTTTATAGAGATTACTGCCGCTAAATTGGCCAGATATTGTCGATGATGATCTGAAGGGTGCGGTTACCACGAAACTCGTTGATGTCCAGTTTGTACGCCAGCTCGACCTCGCGCACGCCGTTGTCCGGCCATACCGCCGTGTCAACGTTAAAGGCAATGCCGTCCAGCAGCGGGCCGCCGCCGACCGGCTCAACCATAACCTTCAGATGACGTTCGCCGACGATGCGCTGCTGCAGCAGGCGGAAACGGCCATCGAACAGCGGTTCCGGGAACATCTGCCCCCATGGACCGGCATCGCGGAGCATTTGCGCCACGTCCATCGTCATCTCAAGCGGTGAAAGCTCGCCATCGGACACCACTTCCCCCTGCAGCAGGGCCGGGTCAATCCAGTCGGTGACCAGCTCGCCGAACAGGCGCTGAAACTCGTCGAATTTCGCCTCTTCCAGCGACAGGCCTGCCGCCATCGCATGGCCGCCGAACTTGATCATCAGGCCCGGATACAGCGTATCGAGACGCTCCAGCGCGTCGCGCATATGCAGGCCCTGAATCGAGCGGCCAGAGCCTTTCAGCGTGCCGTCGCCCGCGGGGGCGAAGGCGATCACCGGGCGGTGGAAGCGCTCTTTAATGCGCGACGCCAGAATGCCGACCACGCCCTGATGCCACTCGGGATGGTACATCGCCAGGCCGCCCGGCAGCGTGTCGCCGCTGCGTTCAAGCTTTTCACACAGGGTCAGCGCTTCGGCCTGCATTCCCTGCTCAATCTCTTTACGTGTCTGGTTCAGGGCGTCCAGCTCGTTGGCCAGCACGCGCGCCTCACCGAGGTTGTCGCACAGCAGCAGCGCGACGCCAACGGACATATCGTCCAGTCTTCCGGCCGCATTCAGGCGCGGCCCGAGCGCAAAGCCCAAATCGCTTGCCGCCAGCTTGAGCGGGTCGCGGTTGGCAATTTCCAGCAGCGCCTTGATCCCCGGACGGCACTTGCCCGCCCGGATACGGCTCAAGCCCTGCCAGGTCAAAATACGGTTATTGGTATCGAGCGGCACCACGTCCGCGACGGTACCCAGCGCCACCAGATCGAGATATTCGGCCAGGTTTGGTACGGCAATACCGCGGGAGTCGAACCAGCCCTTGTCGCGTAACAGGGTACGCAGCGCCAGCATCAGATAAAACGCCACGCCTACGCCCGCGAGGGATTTCGACGGAAAATCACAGTCGCGCAGGTTGGGGTTAATAATCGCGTCGGCGGCAGGCAGCGTTTCACCGGGGAGATGGTGATCGGTAACCAGCACCGGGATCCCCAGCGCGTGGGCATGATCGACCCCCGCATGGGAAGAGATCCCGTTATCGACGGTCATGATCATCTGCGCACCGCGGGCGTGGGCCTGATCGACCACTTCCGAGCTGAGTCCGTAGCCGTCTTCAAAACGGTTCGGCACCAGATACGTGACGTTATCGCAGCCCAGCGCGCGCAGGCTGAGCACGCTCAGCGCAGTGCTGGTTGCGCCGTCGGCATCGAAATCCCCTACTACCACAATACGCGTGTTCTCACGCAGGGCGTTGTAGAGCATTTCAGTGGCTTTTTCGATGCCGTTCAGCTGCTGCCAGGGCAGCATCCCTTTTACGCTACGTTCAAGATCCTCAGCACGACGCACGCCGCGGCTGGCGTAGAGGCGCTTCAGCAGCGGCGGGAGATCGTCCGGCAAATCAATCGGTTCAACCGCCTCGCGGCGGCGCAATTTTATCGGGGCTTTCACGCGGATTATTTACCACTAACCTGTTTCTGGTGCGCGTCGAGGAACTCTTTCATCTCTTTTGGTCCCTGATAGCCCGGAACGACGTACCCGTTGCTCAGGACAATCGCTGGCGTACCGCTCACGCCAAACTGCACGCCCAGCGCGTAGTGGTTAGCGATATCAATATCGCAGGAGGCCGGCTTAACGCCTTTGCCGTTCATCGCGTCGTCAAACGCTTTATTGCGGTCTTTTGCACACCAGATGGCCTTCATGTCCTGCTCCGGCTGGCTCTTCACGCCCGCGCGCGGGAAGGCCAGGTAACGCACGGTAATACCCAGCGCGTTGTAGTCTTTCATCTCTTCATGCAGCTTGTGGCAGTAGCCGCAGGTGATGTCGGTGAAGACGGTAATAACGTGTTTTTCCTGCGCCGCCTTATAGACGATCATCTCTTTTTCGAGCGCGTTCAGGTTTTTCATCAGCAGCTGGTTGGTCACGTTGACCGGCTGCGCGCCGCTCACGTCGTACATCGGCCCCTGAATAATGTGTTTGCCGTCTTCGGTGACGTACAGCACGCCGCTGTTGGTCAGTACCGTTTTCATCCCGGCGACCGGTGCTGGCTGAATATCGCTGCCGGTGACGCCAAGCTTAGCGAGCGACTGTTTGATAGCGGCGTCGTCAGCATGGGCGAAACCGGTGAAGGAGGCTGCCAGCAGGGTGAACAGCGCGAAACTCTTTTTCATAGTTGATCCTGTTACAATTCGTCGGCACTCACGCACGAGGGTGGTGCTGTTGGTGTAGCTGCCGCAGGCGTTCCGTCGCGACATGGGTGTAAATTTGCGTCGTGGAAAGATCGCTATGTCCCAGCAGCATCTGCACCACGCGTAAATCCGCGCCGTGGTTGAGCAGATGCGTCGCGAAGGCATGACGCAATACGTGCGGCGAAAGCTTTTCACTGTCGATACCGGCCAGTGTGGCGTAATGCTTGATGCGATGCCAGAACGTTTGCCGCGTCATCTGCTGTGCGCGCTGGCTCGGAAACAGAACGTCGATAGACGCGCCGTTGAGCAGCCACGGGCGACCGTGCTCCAGATACGTTTCCAGCCAGTAAACCGCCTCTTCGCCCAGCGGAACCAGCCTTTCCTTGTTTCCTTTACCGATGACGCGCACCACGCCCTGACGCAGGCTGATGTCGCTCATCGTCAGGCCAACCAGCTCCGAAACGCGCAGGCCGGTAGCATACAATAGCTCAAGCATCGCTTTATCGCGTAACTCCAGCGGCAGGTCAACAGCCGGTGACTGTAATAATCTCTCAACTTGTGCTTCGCTGAGATCTTTCGGCAGCCGCTGCGGGAGCTTAGGGGATGCCAGCAGCGCGCTGGGATCGTCTTCGCGGATCTTCTCACGGTAGAGATGCTGGAAAAGCCGACGCATGGCGCTGAGCAAGCGCGCAGAGCTGGTGGCTTTGTATCCCCCTTCTACACGTTCACCGAGCAGCGCCTGCAGGTCGTCGCTTTGCGCGCTCGCCAGCGAGAGCTGCCGACGGGCCAGCCACTCCACCAGCATGGTAAGATCGCGCCGATAGGCGCTGAGCGTATTCTCGGCCAGATTTTTTTCCAGCCACAGCGCGTCGAGAAACTGTTCAACGAGTGCGAGATCCTTTTCCACATCAGCCCCTTTGATTCTGCAGTCAGGCCATTATGCCTGATTGTGACCGGTTTCTGGTACACTACGCGCAAAGTCAACGCAAGAATTGAGATAGTTACGCGATGAATATTGGTCTGTTCTATGGTTCCAGCACCTGCTACACCGAAATGGCGGCAGAGAAAATTCGCGACATCATTGGTCCGGAACTGGTGACGTTGCATAACCTGAAAGATGACGCGGTCGCGCTGATGGAACAGTACGATGTGCTGATCCTGGGCATCCCAACCTGGGATTTTGGTGAGATACAGGAAGACTGGGAAGCCATCTGGGATCAACTCGATTCAGTCAATCTCGACGGCAAGATCATTGCCATGTACGGCATGGGAGATCAGCTGGGTTACGGGGAGTGGTTCCTGGACGCGCTCGGCATGCTGCACGACAAGCTGGCGCCGAAAGGGGTATCGTTCATCGGCTACTGGCCAACCGAAGGTTACGAGTTCACCAGTAAAAAGCCGATTATTGCCGACGGCGAGCTGTTTGTTGGGCTCGCGCTGGATGAAACCAACCAGTACGATCTTAGCGATGAACGTCTGCAAACCTGGTGCGAGCAGATTCTCGGCGAAATGGCAGAAAAGTTTAGCTAACGCGTATTACCCCTGCGTCGTCTGTTGCAACAGCATCCGGCGCAGGTCTCGCCACTCGGCAGCATCCATACTGTCAGCCGCCAGCCACAGATGCTGGCAACGCCCGCCGTCCACCTTGCGTAACCGTAACATCATGCCGCAGTTGAGCATCCAGGGCATACCAAGAATATCCCACTCTTTACCCTGCCAGCGCAGGCGGGAATCCATCAGTAATTTAATCTCTCCCTGACGGGCATTAATGCGACGCTGGCTGCGTACGCTGTCAAAAACGACAAACGAAAGTAGCAGCAGCCACAGCGGCGTATAGCTCAGCGGCCACGGCATCAGTAACACAAAGGCCGCAACCAGGCCGTGGAGCAATAAAGACATCCACTGCGAGCGCCACGAGACGCGAAGATCAGATTGCCACAGGACCACGTTCCCGATTCCGTGTTTGAATTAATTGCACCATCCGTTGCAACTCGGTGTCGGCGGGTTTGCCGTGGTTCATCAGCCAGTTGAATAAATCCGGATCGTCAGACTCAAGCAGGCGGACAAACAGACGCTTATCGTCGTCGCTTAAGGTGTCATACTCATATTCGAAGAAAGGCATGATGGAAATATCAAGTTCACGCATGCCGCGACGGCACGCCCAGTGAATACGGGCCTTGTTGTTAATATCCATGTTCAGTTTCCTGCATTACGTTTGGCACAGTCGGTACCCCATTCGGTGTTCTTTATTTCTCTGCGGGGACACCAGCTAGTGTAACGTGTTTTTGACCGTTTCATTACTGGAATATTGCGATCAACGAGCAGGCTTCCAGAATAATCCCTACAAACACAGCGGATTACACTATTTTGCGTGGCGCTACGCAGAACCGATTTATGGCACAAATGGCCTGTTGAAAGCGCTTGCATTGCCTGCAGGCTCTTTTACCATTAGGCATTATCAAAGCGTTAAGCAATTCAGGATATCGTTATGGCCTTTACACCATTTTCTCCTCGCCAGCCCGCCGCCTCTGCGCGTCTGCCGCTGACGCTTATTTCTCTTGATGACTGGGCGCTGGCAACGCTCACCGGTGCCGACGCCGAAAAATATCTGCAGGGCCAGGTGACCGCCGACGTCAGCCAGATGACCGAACACCAGCACCTGCTGGCCGCCCATTGCGATCCAAAAGGCAAAATGTGGAGCAACCTGCGTCTGTTCCGCCGTCAGGACGGCTTTGCCTTTATTGAGCGCCGCAGCCTGCGAGACGCCCAGCTCAAAGAGCTGAAAAAATACGCGGTCTTTTCCAAAGTCACCATTGCCGCAGACGACGAACATGTCCTGCTGGGTGTGGCCGGCTTCCAGGCGCGTGCGGCGCTGAAAAACCTGTTCAGCGAACTGCCGGATGCCGAAAAGCAGCTCGTCAGCGAAGGCGCCACCTCAATCCTGTGGTTTGAACACCCGGCGGAGCGTTTCCTGTTAGTCACGGATGCGGCAACTGCCGAACGCGTGACCGAAGCGCTGCGCGGCGAAGCGCAGCTCAACAACAGCCAGCAGTGGCTGGCGCTGAACATCGAAGCGGGTCTGCCGATCATTGACGCTGCAAACAGCGCGCAGTTTATTCCTCAGGCAACGAACTTACAGGCGCTGGGCGGCATCAGCTTTAAAAAAGGCTGCTACACCGGCCAGGAGATGGTCGCACGAGCAAAATTCCGCGGGGCAAACAAACGCGCGCTGTGGACGCTGGCGGGACATGCCAGCCGCGTCCCTGAAGCGGGTGAAGATTTAGAGCTGAAGATGGGTGAAAACTGGCGCCGTACCGGCACCGTATTAGCCGCCGTACAGCTGGATGATGGACGTCTTCTGGTGCAGGCCGTTATGAACAACGACATGGAATCTGACAGCGTGTTCCGCGTGCGTGACGATGTGAACACGCTGAGCATCGAGCCGCTGCCGTATTCTCTGGAAGAGTGATGCTGTATCGCCCGGTGGCGCTGCGCTTACCGGGCCTACTTATCCCGTAGGTCGGGTAAGGCGAAGCCGCCACCCGACGAAAAACTACACCTGCCCCACATACAAATAAATCGCCAAAAAGTGGCACACGCTGCCGCCCAGCACAAAGCCGTGCCAGATGGCATGGTTGTACGGAATGCGCTTGCAGACGTAGAAAATGACGCCGAGCGAATACACCACGCCGCCTAAGGCCAGAAGCGTTACGCCCCCTATCGACAGTTTGATTGCCAGCTGGTACACCACGATCAGCGACAGCCAGCCCATGGTCAGATAGGTGACCAGCGACAGCACCTTAAACCGGTGCGCGATGGTGAGCTTAAACAGGATCCCGAGCAGCGCCAGGCTCCAGATAACGATCATCAGCCCGCGCGACAGCGGTGAGTTGAGCCCCACCAGCAGAAACGGCGTATAGGTACCTGCAATGAGAAGATAGATAGCGCAGTGGTCAAATTTCTTGAGCCACATCTTGGCCCGCTGATGCGGGATCGCGTGATACAGCGTCGAGGCCAGAAACAGCAGGATCATGCTCCCGCCATAGAGGCTGTAGCTGGTAATCGCCATCGCGCTGGCATCGGCGTCTACCGCCTGCACCAGCAATAACACTAAACCGACAATCCCAAACACCAGGCCAATGCCGTGGCTGATGCTGTTGGCTATTTCCTCAGCCAGCGAATATCCCTGTGCGATTAATGGTCTGCTCACCATACAAAACTCCGGGAAAACAAAAGATGATTATTCATCGCATCACTATGCTAACTGAGAATGATTCCAGTGAACACCTGTTAGCTAAAATAATTTCACTTCCGGATTTATACCTAAAAATCATAGGTATAAATGAATTTTTCACCTAACATTTGTTCACATTAAAATTTAACCATTAAGAATCAAGAGCATAAAAATGGATCCTGCCGTCTGGCCGCATGTTATGATGGATACATGAGGTCTGAATAAGAGTTATGCCATTGTGAGTATGTTCACCCACTCCGCCATTGCCAGTCTCAATAACCTGGAGATGATGGTCTACAACTATGTCATTAAAAACCGTGACAAAGTCATGTACATGACCATCCGCGAGCTGGCGGATGCGGCGGGTGTCTCGACGACCACTATCCTGCGCTTTTGCCGCAAGCTTAACTGCGAAGGCTACTCGGAGTTTCGCGTGCGCTTTAAGCTCTATCTCGAGCAGAATGAACCCCAGCAGGCGAACTTTGGCGCCAGCGAAATTATCAGCTTCTTTAAAAGCGTAAATAATGAAGAGTTCGACGCGTTATTAGATAATGCGGTCGATATTATTTTATCGTCGGAACGCATTATATTTGTCGGCGCAGGAACGTCAGGCTCGCTGGCAAAATATGGCGCACGTTTCTTTTCTAATATCGGAAAATTCAGTAACCATATTGATGACCCTTATTTCCCGGTCACCAATGACATGGCGAAAAATGCGCTGGCGATTGTGCTCTCCGTCTCGGGTGAGACCGAGGAGATCCTGCGCTTCGCCAGCCAGTTTAGCCTGCATCACTGCAAGGTGCTCTCCATTACCAGCCACGAGCACTCGCGTCTCGCAAAACTGGCGGACTTTAATCTCTCCTGGCACGTTCCCCAGACGCGTATTGCAGGCGTCTACGATATCACCACGCAAATTCCCGTCATCTATATTCTGGAATCTCTCGGCCGTAAGCTGGCGAAGAAACTTGCAGAATAAAACATCCTGTTTTTTTGATGTGACAAATCACATTATGCCCAATTTGTTATATCGTGACATTTAATTTCGCTTTGCTAGACTCGATGCCAATAAGCCATTTATTGAGAATAGCAGCGATGAAAAAATTGACCTTACCAAAAGATTTTTTATGGGGTGGCGCGGTTGCCGCTCACCAGGTTGAAGGCGGCTGGAACAAAGGCGGCAAAGGGCCAAGCATTTGCGACGTATTAACGGGCGGCGCACACGGCGTGCCGCGCGAAATCACGCAGGACGTGGTGCCGGGAAAATACTATCCCAACCATGAAGCGATTGATTTCCACGGCCATTACAAGGAAGACATCAAGCTGTTTGCCGAGATGGGCTTCAAGTGTTTCCGCACCTCGATTGCCTGGACGCGTATCTTCCCGAACGGTGACGAAACGCAGCCAAACGAAGAAGGGCTGAAGTTTTACGACGACATGTTCGATGAGCTGCTGAAATACAACATCGAACCGGTGATCACCCTCTCCCACTTCGAAATGCCGCTGCACCTGGTGAAGGAGTACGGCAGCTGGACCAACCGTAAAGTGGTCGATTTCTTTGTACGCTTCGCGGAAGTGGTCTTCGAGCGCTACAAAAACAAGGTCAAATACTGGATGACCTTCAACGAAATCAACAACCAGCGTAACTGGCGCGCCCCGCTCTTCGGCTACTGCTGCTCGGGCGTGGTCTATACGGAACATGAAAATCCGGAAGAGACCATGTACCAGGTCCTGCACCACCAGTTTGTGGCCAGCGCCCTGGCGGTGAAAGCCGCGCGCCGCATCAACCCGGAGATGAAAGTCGGCTGCATGCTGGCGATGGTGGCGCTCTATCCGTTCTCCTGCAAACCGGAAGACGTGATGTTCGCCCAGGAGTCCATGCGCGAGCGCTACGTCTTTACCGACGTCCAGCTGCGCGGCTACTACCCGTCCTACGTGCTGAACGAATGGGAGCGTCGTGGCTTCTCCATCAAAATGGAAGCGGGTGACGAGCAGATCCTGCGCGAAGGCACCTGCGACTACCTGGGCTTCAGCTACTACATGACCAACGCGGTGAAGGCGGAAGGCGGCACCGGCGATGCCATTTCCGGCTTCGAAGGCAGCGTGCCGAACCCGCACGTGAAGGCGTCCGACTGGGGCTGGCAGATTGACCCGGTGGGCCTGCGCTATTCTCTGTGCGAACTGTACGAGCGTTACCAGAAGCCGCTGTTTATCGTTGAAAACGGCTTCGGTGCCTACGACAAGGTGGAAGAAGACGGCAGCATCAACGATGACTATCGCATCGACTACCTGCGTGCCCACGTGGAGGAGATGATCAAAGCCGTCACCCACGATGGCGTCGATCTGATGGGCTATACGCCATGGGGCTGTATCGACTGCGTGTCGTTCACCACCGGCCAGTACAGCAAGCGCTACGGCTTTATCTACGTGAACAAGCACGACGATGGCACGGGCGACATGTCGCGTTCCCGCAAGAAGAGCTTCGAGTGGTATAAAGGCGTGATTGCCAGCAACGGCGAGGCGCTGTGATTTTTTGCCCGGTGGCACTGCGCTTACCGGGCCTACACGAATAGGAGGCCGGGCCGCCACCCGGCTTATTTCCCGCCCGCTAACTCAATAAAACTCCCCGTCACGTACGACGCCTTTTCGCTCAGCAGCCAGACAATCGCCTGGGCGACCTCTTCCGGCTGGCCGCCGCGCTGCATCGGCAGTAACGCTTTCACGCGGTCCACTCGCCCCGGTTCTCCGCCGGAAGCATGAATATCGGTATAGATCAGGCCCGGACGGACGCAGTTGACGCGAATGCCCTGCGCCGCCACCTCCAGCGACAGCCCGGTTGTCAGCGAATCCACCGCCCCCTTGGACGCGGCGTAATCCACATATTCCCCCGGTGCGCCCAGGCGGGACGCCGCGGAAGAGACATTCACTATCGCCCCGCCCTTGCCGCCATGTTTGAAGGACATGCGTTTTACCGCTTCCCGGCAGCAGAGGAAGTAGCCCGTGACGTTGGTCGCCAGGACGCGGTTAATGCGCTCGGCGGAGAGATTCTCAATGGTGGATTGCTCAAACAGAATCCCCGCATTATTGACCAGCGCGGTCAGCGGCTCGCCTTCACGATCGAGGCTGTCAAACATCGCCAGCACCTGAGCTTCATCACTGATGTCTGCCCGAACGGCAAAGGCTTTACCGCCCGCCTCAACAATCTGGTTGATCACGTCCGTTGCGGCCTTAATGTTGTGATGATAGTTCACCGCCACGGTGTAGCCTTCGCGGGCCAGCTGCAGCGCAGTGGCTTTCCCAATGCCCCGGCTGGCGCCGGTCACAAGTGCAATGCCCATTTTCTTCTCCCAATAAAAAAGCCGGGTGGCGGCTTCGCCTTACCCGGCCTACGTTACGACATCAGCAATGTTACTGGTATTCGCTCATCGGCACGCAGGAGCAGAACAGGTTACGGTCGCCGTAGACGTCATCGAGACGCTTCACGGTCGGCCAGTATTTGTTCGCCACGCCTGCCGGGAAGACGGCCAGCTCGCGGGAATAGCCGTGGTTCCACTCGGCCACCAGCTCGTGCTGGGTATGGGGAGCGTTGACCAGCGGGTTATCTTCCAGCGTCCACTCGCCGTCCTGCACGCGGTCAATTTCCATGCGGATGGCCAGCATCGCGTCGATAAAGCGATCCAGCTCGGCTTTGCTTTCGGACTCCGTTGGCTCCACCATCAGCGTGCCCGCAACCGGGAACGACATGGTAGGCGCGTGGAAGCCGTAGTCGATCAGACGCTTGGCAATATCCAGCTCGCTAATGCCGGTCTGCTCTTTCAGCGGACGAATATCGAGGATGCACTCGTGCGCCACGCGACCGTCGCGGCCGGTATAGAGCACCGGGAAGGCAGACTTCAGGCGGGTCGCAATGTAGTTGGCGTTCAGAATGGCCACCTGGCTCGCCTGCTTCAGCCCTTCCGCGCCCATCATGCGGATGTACATCCAGCTGATTGGCAGGATAGAGGCGCTACCGAACGGTGCCGCAGAGACCGCGCCCTGACGGGTCAGCATGCCTTCGATCTGCACAACGCTGTGGCCTGGGACAAACGGTGCCAGGTGCGCCTTCACGCCGATTGGGCCCATGCCCGGGCCGCCACCGCCGTGCGGGATGCAGAAGGTTTTGTGCAGGTTAAGGTGCGACACGTCCGCGCCGATAAAGCCCGGAGAGGTAATGCCCACCTGCGCGTTCATGTTCGCGCCATCGAGGTATACCTGACCGCCGAACTGGTGCACCACTTCGCACACTTCACGGATGGTCTCTTCGTACACGCCGTGGGTGGACGGATAGGTCACCATGATGCAGGAGAGCTTGTCGCCCGCCTGTTCGGCTTTCGCGCGCAGGTCAGCCAGGTCGATGTTGCCGTTCTTATCGCACGCGACCACCACGACTTCCATGCCCGCCATCTGGGCTGAAGCCGGGTTGGTGCCGTGGGCGGAGCTTGGGATCAGGCAGATATCGCGATGGCCTTCGTTGCGGCTTTCGTGATAGTGACGGATTGCCAGCAGGCCCGCATATTCACCCTGCGCGCCGGAGTTCGGCTGCATGCAGAGCGCGTCGTAACCGGTCAGCTTCACCAGCCAGTCGGAAAGCTGGTTAATCATCACGTGATAACCTTCCGCCTGCTCCGGCGGGCAGAACGGGTGCAGCTCGGAGAATTCAGGCCAGGTGATCGGGATCATCTCTGCCGCGGCGTTCAGCTTCATGGTGCAGGATCCCAGCGGGATCATCGCCTGGTTCAGCGCCAGATCCTTGCGCTCCAGAGAGTGCATGTAACGCATCATCTCGGTCTCGCTGTGGTAGCGATTGAAGACCGGGTGCGTCAGGATGGCGTCGTTACGCAGCATGCTGTCCTGAATGGAGCGGCTGTCGAGCGCAACGTCTTTGTCGAGAGCGTCAATGTCCAGACCGTGCGCGTCACCCAGCAGCACGCTGAACAGGTTCAGGATATCGTCGCGGGTGGTGCTTTCATCCAGCGTAATGCCGACGGCGTTGTGGATGTCGCTGCGCAGGTTGATCTTTGCCGCGTCCGCGCGTGCCAGCACGGCGGCTTTGTCCGCCACGTCCACGCACAGGGTATCGAAGTAGTGGGCATGGCGCAGCTTAAGACCTTTTTGCTGCAGGCCGCAGGCCAGGATATCGGCCAGGCGGTGAATGCGGCTGGCAATGCGTTTCAGGCCTGCCGGGCCGTGGAACACGGCGTACAGGCTGGCGATGTTAGCCAGCAGCACCTGTGAGGTACAGATGTTGGAGTTCGCTTTCTCGCGGCGGATATGCTGCTCGCGGGTCTGCATCGCCATGCGCAGCGCGGTATTACCGGCAGCGTCTTTGGAGACGCCGATAATACGGCCTGGCATGGAACGTTTGAATTCATCTTTCGCGCCGAAGAACGCCGCGTGCGGGCCGCCGTAGCCCATCGGTACGCCGAAGCGCTGCGCAGAGCCGAATACGATATCCGCGCCCTGTTTGCCCGGTGCCGTCAGCAGCACCAGCGCCATAAAATCGGCGGCAACGCTCACAACCACCTTGCGGGATTTCAGCTCGGCAATCAGCGCGCCGTAGTCGTGCACTTCGCCGGTGGTGCCCACCTGCTGCAGCAGCACGCCGAAGACGTCCTGGTGATCCAGCACTTTGTCAGCGTCGTCGACGATCACGTCAAAGCCGAAGGTTTCCGCACGGGTGCGCACCACGTCCAGCGTCTGCGGATGCACGTCCGCCGCCACGAAGAAGCGGTTGGCATTTTTCAGCTTGCTCACGCGCTTCGCCATCGCCATCGCTTCGGCGGCGGCGGTCGCTTCATCCAGCAGAGACGCGGAGGCGATATCCATACCGGTCAGATCCAACGTTACCTGCTGGAAGTTCAGCAGCGCTTCCAGACGACCCTGGGACACTTCTGGCTGATACGGCGTATAGGCGGTGTACCAGCCCGGGTTTTCCAGCATGTTGCGCAGGATCACCGGCGGCAGCTGCACGTTGGTGTAGCCCATGCCAATGTAAGACTTATAGCGCTTGTTCAGGCCGGCGATAGCCTTCAGCTCCGCCAGCGCGGCGAACTCCGTGGTGGCTTCCCCCACCTGAGGCGGCGTTGCAAGCTGGATGTCTTTTGGCACAATCTGGCCGATCAGTGCGTTTAATGAATCCGCGCCAACCGTCTTCAGCATCTCCTGCTGTTGCTGAGCATCCGGCCCAATGTGACGTTCAATGAAGGCGCCACGGTTTTCAAGCTGGCTTAAAGTCTGTGTCATGAGCGATGGTTCCTGAAACGTGCAGTGAATCGTAGTTATCTGTAACGCTGTTGCCCGGTGGCGCTAACGCTTACCGGGCCTACGTTGATCTCCAGGCCGGATAAGCGCAGCGCCATCCGGCACAACGTTATTCGTCTTCCAGTAATGCTTCGTATGCGGTCGCATCCAGCAGCGCGGCAACCTGGGATTCGTCGCTGGCTTTGATCTTGAAGATCCAGCCGCCTTCATAAGGCTCGCTGTTGACCAGCTCCGGGGAGTCGCTCAGCGCGTCGTTGACTGCAACAATCTCACCGCTTACCGGTGCGTAGATGTCTGATGCCGCTTTTACGGACTCCGCCACGGCGCAGTCGTCGCCTGCGCTCACGGTCGTGCCCACGTCAGGCAGGTCAACAAACACCATGTCGCCCAGCAGCTCCTGCGCGTGCTCGGTGATCCCGACGGTGTAAGTGCCGTCCGCCTCTTTACGCAGCCACTCATGTTCTTTGCTGTATTTCAGTTCTGCTGGCACATTGCTCATTGAAGTTCTCCTGATAAAAATAGTTAGGCGACCGGCTTACCGGCGCGAATAAAAATCGGTTTGGTCACGTTGACCGGCATTTCGCGGTTGCGGATTTGCACCACCGCCGTTTCGCCAATGCCTGCCGGCACGCGTGCCAGTGCAATACTGTAGCCCAGCGTCGGTGAGAAGGTTCCGCTGGTGATCACGCCTTCGCGAGGATTGCCGTCAGTATCGGTAAAACGTACAGGCAGCTCGCCGCGCAGTACGCCTTTTTCCTTCATCACCAGGCCAACCAGCTGTTCAGTGCCCTTCTCGCGCTGCATCTCCAGCGCTTCACGGCCAATAAAGTCACGGTCAGCCGGTTCCCACGCGATGGTCCAGCCCATGTTGGCGGCCAGCGGAGAGACGCCTTCGTCCATCTCCTGACCGTAGAGGTTCATGCCCGCTTCCAGACGCAGCGTATCGCGCGCGCCCAGGCCCGCAGGCTTCACGCCCGCCTCCACCAGCGCACGCCAGAAATCAGCGGCCTTTTCGTTCGGCATCGCAATTTCGTAGCCCGCTTCACCGGTGTAGCCGGTGGTGGCGATAAACAGATCCCCCGCCTGCACGCCGAAGAACGGCTTCATGCCTTCGGTGGCTTTACGTTGCTCATCGTTGAACAGAGACGCGGCTTTCGCCTGCGCGTTAGGCCCCTGCACGGCGATCAGCGACAGGTCATCACGGACGGTGATGTCGATGGCATACGGTTCGGCGTGTTGGGTGATCCAGGAGAGGTCTTTTTCGCGGGTGGCGGAGTTTACAACGAGGCGGAAGAAATCTTCGGTGAAGTAGTAGACGATAAGGTCATCAATCACGCCGCCCGAGGCATTCAGCATGCCGGTATAGAGCGCTTTACCCGGCGTCTTCAGTTTGGCGACGTCGTTTGCCAGCAGATAACGCAAAAACTCCCGGGTGCGGCTACCGCGCAGATCGACAATCGTCATGTGGGACACGTCGAACATACCGGCATCGGTGCGCACCGCGTGGTGCTCATCAATCTGCGAGCCGTAGTGCAGCGGCATCATCCAGCCGTGGAAGTCCACCATGCGGGCGCCGCACAACACGTGTTGTTCGTACAAAGGAGTCTGTTGAGCCATCTTGTCCTCGTTGAAAAATTCACCGTGAAACCCGGTATCGGCCCCGCGTTCGGGCACCGACGCAAACGTTCTCTTTTACCTGAACTTACCACCGAAAACGGCGGTTAACCATAAGGCAAAACAGGTCATCACATTAGCTTATGACCAAAAAACGCTGAAAAGCCTACAGAGTTATCCACTGGAAAAATGCGATTAACCCCGCACAAAATTAACAATGATCTAACAGGATTTAGCACATGGTGATATTTCGTGCGGAAAAACGGGCCGAATTTCCGTAACGAGAAAAACACGACATTAGATTATCTAATGCGAAAAATGATGTGAAATTAGAATATTTCAAACGAGGGAATTTCCCCGGCGCAGAGGCCGGGAAAAGAAAGTGTGACAGGGGTCTACATTAACGCAGCCAGTCCGGGAGGTCGTTCAGACCCATCGCCTGACGGAGGAGTTGGGGTTTAACACCCGGAAGGGTGTCAGCAAGCTTAAGGCCGATGTCGCGCAGCAATTTCTTCGCCGGATTTGACCCGGCAAACAGCTCGCGGAAGCCCTGCATGCCCACCAGCATCATTGCCGCGCTGTGCTTGCGGCTGCGCTCGTAGCGACGCAGGTAGAGATGCTGGCCGATATCTTTGCCTTCACGATGCAGGCGACGCAGCTCTTCTACCAGCTCCGCCGCGTCCATAAAGCCAAGGTTAACGCCCTGCCCGGCCAGCGGATGGATGGTATGCGCCGCATCGCCCACCAGCGCCAGACGGTGCGCCGCAAACTGGCGCGCGTAGCGGCCGGTTAACGGGAATACCTGACGCTCGCTTTCAAGCGTGCACAGGCCAAGGCGGTTATCAAAGGCCACGCACAGCGCCTGGTTAAAGGCCTCCGGCGTCGCCTCATGCATCTGCTGGGCTTTTTCCGGCACCAGGGACCAGACAATTGAGCACAGGTGCGGATCGGCAAGCGGCAGGAACGCCAGTATGCCGTCGTTGTGGAAAATCTGGCGCGCCACGCCGCCGTGCGGCTCTTCGGTACGGATCGTCGCGACCAGAGCATGATGGCGGTAATCCCAGTATGTCAGCGGGATATCGGCTTTATTACGCAGCCAGGAGTTGGCACCGTCAGCACCGACCACCAGACGCGCGGTCAGCATGTCGCCACTCTGCAGGGTGATAAACGCCTCGTTTTCGCCCCACGCCACCTGCTGGATCTGCGCAGGCGCAATCAGCGTCACGTCGCTGCACTGCTGTGCTTTCTGCCAGAGCGCGTGGTGGATCACCGCGTTTTCAACGATATGCCCCAGATGGCTATAGCCCATGCTTTCATCATCAAAAGCAATATGACCAAAGCTGTCTTTATCCCACACTTCCATGCCGTGATAGCAGCTGGCGCGGTGCGCCACAATATCTGCCCAGACGCCAAGGTGCGTCAGCAGCTTTTCGCTGGCCGCATTGATCGCCGAGACGCGGAGTTCCGGCGGCGCATCCGGTGCAACGGGCTGAGGCTGCTTTTGCTCCAGCACCGCCACGCGCAGGTTGCTGCCCTGTAATCCGCAGGCCAATGCCAGTCCAACCATTCCGCCGCCAACGATGGCGACATCAACATTTTGCACGGTGATAACTCCTTAACGCGCGACCCAACCCAGGGTCCGCTGCGCCAGCACGTCACGTGCCGGAATGAATAATTCCATCGCCATCAGCCCAAGGTTGCGACCCGCAACCAGCGGTGCCCAGCGATTGGCAAAAAGATGAACCAGACCATCGGTCACACCGATGGTGGCCTCTTTATCCGCCTGTCGGCGCTTCTGGTAATGACTCAGCACCGAATAGGCCCCACAGTCTTTTTGCTCGCCCCACGCCTGCGCCAGAGATTCGGCCAGGCTCATAACATCGCGTAAGCCAAGGTTGAAACCTTGCCCCGCGATGGGGTGCAGCGTCTGCGCAGCGTTACCGACAAGCGCCAGACGATGGGAGACAGACTGAGACGCCGTGGTCAGCGAAAGCGGGTAGACCGTCCGCTTGCCGGCATGGGTAATACGCCCCAGCCGCCAGCCAAAGGCTTTCTGCAGCTCGGTACAAAAACGTTCGTCGGACCAGGCCTTCACCTCTTCAGCCTTATCCTGCGGATGGCACCAGACCAGGGAACAGCGCCCGTCCGACATCGGCAGCATCGCCAGTGGGCCATGCTGCGTAAAGCGCTCAAAGGCCCTGCCGTTGTGGTCAGCTGCGGTAGAGACGTTCGCAATGACCGCCACCTGCCCGTAAGGCTGCTGGCGCCACTCCACGCCGCATTGGGTACCGAGCGACGAGCGCGAACCGTCCGCAGCGACCAGAAGCTGGCCTTCAAGGACGGTGCCGCTTTCCAGCGTCACGCTGACCGACGCTTCGCTTCGGCTCACGCTGGCCACGCGCGCGGGGCAATGCAGCGTGACGCCCGGCGCGTCCTGGAGCAGGCGGAACAGACGTAATCCGACGTCGTGCAGCTCAACAACCTGACCCAGGGCATCAATCCGATAATCCTGCGCGTCCAGCGTGACAAAGCCTGCATGGCCGCGATCGCTGACGTGAACGGTCCCGATCGCCGTAGCACGGTCGGCAATCGCCTGCCAGATCCCAATGCGGGAAAGCTGCTGGCAGGTGCCCTGCGCCAGCGCAATGGCGCGAGCATCAAAACCGGGGTGGTTCGACGCCTCTGGCGCAACGGCTTCTACCAGGTGCACCGGAAGCTGGCCCTGCGTCAAATGCGAAATGGCCAGCGCCAGCGTGGCCCCGGTCATGCCGCCGCCCACGATAATCACGCTCATGCGCGCGCCGCTGCCATCAGCGCCTCGATATCGTCAGCGTTTTTCACGACGCTGGCGGTCAGGTTTTCGTTACCGGTTTCGGTAATCACGATATCGTCTTCAATACGAATGCCAATCCCGCGGTATTCTTCTGGCACGTCGGCATCCGGCGCGATGTAGAGACCCGGCTCCACGGTTAACACCATGCCCGGCTCCAGCACGCGCGAACGGTCGGTGCCGTATGCGCCAACGTCATGCACATCCAGCCCCAGCCAGTGGCTCAGGCCGTGCATGAAATACGGTCGGTGCGCATTTTCAGCAATCAGGGTGTCGACATCCCCTTTCAGGATCCCGAGCCTGACCAGACCGGTAATCATGATGCGCACCACTTCGCCGGTCACTTCCTGCATGGAAGTCCCCGGACGATACAGTTTGAGCGCTGTCTCAAGGGATTCGAGAACAATGTCGTAAATCGCGCGCTGTGCCGGCGAGAATTTACCGTTCACCGGGAAGGTACGGGTGATGTCCCCCGCATAGCCCTGATATTCGCAACCGGCGTCAATCAGCACCAGATCGCCGTCGCGCAGCGCACTTTCGTTTTCGGTGTAGTGCAGAATGCAGCCGTTTTCGCCGCCGCCGACAATGGTGTTGTAGGAGGGATAGCGCGCGCCGTGGCGGTTAAATTCGTGGTGAATTTCGCCTTCCAGCTGGTATTCGAACATCCCGGGACGGCATTTCTCCATGGCGCGGGTGTGTGCCAGCGCGCTGATTTCGCCCGCGCGGCGCATCACATTTAGCTCTTCCTCAGACTTGAACAGGCGCATCTCATGCACCACCGGACGCCAGTCCGTCAGCGTGGCCGGTGCGGACAGGTTCTGGCGCGAGCCTTTGCGCAGCTTATCCAGCGCGGTGAAGACAATCTCATCGGCGTAGGCATATTCGCCCTGCGCGTGATAGAGCACGTCGAGGCCGTTAAGCAGCTGGTAGAGCTGCTGGTTGATTTCGCTAAACGCCAGCGCACGGTCAACGCCCAGCTTCGCCGGCGCGGCCTCCTGGCCCAGGCGGCGGCCAAACCAGATTTCGGCCGTCAGGTCGCGCACGCGGTTGAAAATCACGCTGTGGTTGTGGGTGTCATTGCTTTTAATCAGCACCAGTACCGCTTCCGGCTCGTTAAAGCCGGTGAAGTACCAGAAATCGCTGCTCTGGCGATAGGGATATTCGCTGTCAGCGCTGCGCGTCACTTCAGGCGCAGCAAAAATCAGCGCGGCGCTGCCCGGCTGCATTTTCGCCAGCAGCGCCTGACGGCGGCGCGAATACTCTTGACTCGAGATAACCATGACACCCTCCTGTGCGTTATTTTTCTTAATGTAAGGTTGGCTTACGAACTTCCGGTGCGGTCGGCTGTGAGCGCGTAAAGTTGTCGTGGCACAGCAGTGCCGCCACGCGCACGTACTCGATGATCTCTTCGAGAGACATTTCCAGCTCTTCCTGGTCTTCGTCTTCATCGTAGCCAAGCTGGGCAATGTTGCGCAGGTCGTCGATCGCTTCACCCGCTTCGCCGGTCACTTTATCCAGTTTAGGCTGCGTGACGCCCAGCCCCAGCAGATAGTGGTTTACCCAGCCGGCCAGCGCATCGGCGCGATCGAACACGCTGACGTCGTCGCCGTCAGGCAGATAAAGCTGAAAAAGGAAGCCATCGTCTTCCAGCGAATCGCTGATGGCGGCGTGCATTTTACGCAGCGCTTCCGCCAGCTCGTGACCAAACGCCAGCCCTTCATTCGTGAGGTCGTGGATCAGCGGCTGCCAGGAGCTGTCGCTGTTTCCGCCGCACAGCATGCCACTGATCAGACCGTGCATTTCGGCAGGGGTTAAACCGACTCCCTGCTGGTTCAGTAACTGGTTTAAATCCTTGTAACCAGGCATTTCGTTCTGTATAGACATGCGCATTCGTCATCATTGGGGGGAAGTTTCATGATATGCTACCACTTTGGACCCTGGTGATACCAGAAAAGGGCTTGTATCTTCACATCAGGGTAGCTATAGTGTCGCCCCTTCGCAGCCCCCGGGGCAGTAAGCGAAGGCAGCGCAGTCAATCAGCAGGAAGGTGGCATGTCTGCACAACCCGTCGATCTCCAGATTTTTGGCCGTTCACTGCGAGTGAATTGTCCGCCTGAACAAAGGGATGCTTTGAATCAGGCTGCGGACGATTTGAATCAGCGGTTGCAAGATCTAAAAGAACGCACTAGAGTCACAAATACTGAGCAGCTGGTTTTCATCGCCGCGTTGAACATCAGCTATGAACTGACTCAGGAAAAAGCGAAGACCCGCGACTACGCGGCAAGCATGGAGCAGCGCATAAAAATGCTCCAGCAGACCATAGAACAAGCATTGCTTGATCAAGGTCGCAATCCCGAAAGACCGGGACCCAAGTTTGAATAACACTTCTCAGTTGACTATGGTAGAGTAACTGTGAAGACAAAATTTCTCTGAGATGTTCGCAAGCGGGCCAGTCCCCTGAGCCGATATTTCATACCACAAGAATGTGGCGCTCCATGGTTGGTGAGCATGCTCGGTCCGTCCGAGAAGCCTTAAAACTATGACGACACATTCACCTTGAACCAAGGGTTCAAGGGTTACAGCCTGCGGCGGCATCTCGGAGATTCCCTCTCTTTTCTTCTACCGACTACCATGACTCAATTCCCTGAAGTTTCAGCTTCACGCCAGGACATTCGTCAGCTCATTCGTCAACGCCGTCGTGCGTTAACCCCAGAACAGCAAGCGCATTTTGCCCAGCAGGCCGCCGCCCGTATGATGGCGTATCCCCCTGTCGTGATGGCGCGCACGGTTGCCCTGTTTCTGTCGTTTGACGGCGAACTGGACACCCAACCGCTGATAGAGCAGCTCTGGCGCGCCGGGAAGAAGGTATACCTGCCGGTGCTGCACCCGTTCAGCGAAGGCAATCTGCTTTTTTTGCACTATCACCCGCACAGCGAGCTGGTGGTGAATCGTCTGAAAATCACCGAGCCGAAACTCGACGTGCGCGACGTGCTTCCGCTGTCACAGCTGGATGTGCTGATTACGCCGCTGGTGGCGTTTGATGAGCAGGGACAGCGCCTGGGAATGGGCGGTGGTTTTTACGACAGAACGCTACAAAACTGGCAGCAGTATGGGTTGCAGCCGGTAGGCTACGCGCATGATTGCCAGGGCGTGGAGGCGTTGCCGGTGGAGAAATGGGATGTGCCGTTACCGGCGGTGGTGACGCCCAGCAAAATATGGGTCTGGTAGGATAAAGCCGGGTGGCGGCTGCGCCTTACCCGGCCTACATAAATCCTCAAACATTGTAGGTCGGGTAAGCGTCAGCGCCCCCCGACACCACAGACCGCACCATCAGTAAAGCAGACGCGCGCGAATCGTCCCCGGAATGGCCTTCATGCTCAGCAACGCTTTCTCGGCCACATCGTCATCCGCTTCGATATCAATGACCACATAGCCCATCTGCGAGTTGGTCTGCAGATACTGCGCGGCAATGTTGACGCCCTGCTCGGCAAAGATCTGGTTGATCGCGGTGAGCACGCCTGGACGGTTTTCGTGGATGTGCAGCAGACGACGACCGCCGTGCAGCGGCAGAGACACTTCCGGGAAGTTCACCGCAGAGAGCGTAGAACCGTTGTCGGAGTATTTGCTCAGCTTACCTGCCACTTCCAGACCGATATTCTCCTGCGCTTCCTGCGTAGACCCGCCGATGTGCGGCGTCAGGATCACGTTGTCGAACTCGCACAGCGGAGAGGTGAACGGATCGCTGTTGGTGGCGGGCTCCGTTGGGAAAACGTCGATGGCCGCCCCTGCCAGATGTTTACGCTTCAGCGCATCGCACAGCGCAGGGATATCGACCACCGTGCCGCGCGCGGCGTTAATCAGCAGTGAGCCCGGCTTCATCAGCGCCAGCTCTTCTGCGCCCATCATGTTTTTGGTGGAGGCATTTTCCGGCACGTGCAGGCTTACCACGTCACTCATGTTCAGCAGGTCAGACAGGTGTTGAACCTGGGTGGCATTGCCTAAAGGCAGCTTGCTTTCGATATCGTAAAAATAGACATGCATACCGAGAGATTCCGCCAGAATCCCCAGTTGGGTACCGATGTGGCCATAGCCGATGATACCCAGTTTTTTCCCACGGGCTTCGTAGGAGCCCGCAGCCAGTTTGTTCCAGACGCCGCGGTGTGCTTTGGCGTTAGCCTCCGGAATGCCGCGCAGGAGCAGCAGCAGTTCGCCAATCACCAGCTCCGCCACGGAACGGGTGTTAGAGAACGGGGCGTTGAAGACAGGAATACCGCGTTTCGCAGCAGCATTCAGGTCAACCTGGTTGGTACCGATGCAGAAGCAGCCGATAGCCACCAGCTTTTCCGCCGCGGCAATCACATCTTCAGTCAGGTGAGTACGGGATCGCAGGCCAATGAAGTGGGCATCACGGATGGACGCTTTCAGCTCTTCGGTATCAAGCGCGCCTTTGTGAAATTCGATGTTGGTGTAACCTGCCGCACGAAGGCTATCGATTGCTTTTTGATGCACGCCCTCGACCAGCAGGAATTTAATCTTGTCTTTCTCCAGTGATACCTTTGCCATTTACCCGACCCTGTTTTTGTCTGAACTGATGTTGTGCTGGATATAAATCCGCTGTAGCCAACATATCAAAAAAAACTATTGCAGCAATATGAACGTTTGCGTCAGTACGCTGAAGGAAAGTCATACAGCGCAAAATGGCAGAGGAAAATGCTATGGAAATTTACAAATGCGGAAGGATCGGCAAAAGAGGCATAAAAACGTGACACAAGTCACCGAATTTAGCGTTTCAAAAATTTTTTAGCGGGGGGAGGACTCCCCCCGTCAGATCATTTTACGATGGTTTTCACGCCGTCAGCGGTGCCGATCAGCGCCACATCCGCGCCACGGTTGGCGAATAGCCCTACGGTCACTACGCCTGGAATGCCGTTGATGGCGTTTTCCAGCGCAATCGCGTCAAGAATTTCCAGACCGTGAACGTCGAGGATCACGTTGCCGTTGTCGGTCACTACGCCCTGACGATATTCCGGACGACCGCCCAGCTTGACCAGCTGACGGGCAACCGCGCTGCGGGCCATCGGGATCACTTCAACCGGCAGCGGGAAATTCCCCAGAATGTCCACCTGCTTGGAGGCGTCGGCGATGCAGATAAACTTGTCCGCAACGGAGGCGATGATTTTTTCGCGCGTCAGCGCCGCGCCGCCGCCTTTGATCATCTGCATGTGGCCGTTGATTTCATCCGCGCCATCAACGTAAATCCCCAGACGATCCACTTCGTTAAGATCGAAAACGGTAATGCCGAGGCTTTTCAGCTTTTCCGTGGAAGCATCAGAGCTGGAAACCGCGCCCTCGATCTGCCCCTTCATCGTGCCCAGCGCATCGATAAAGTGTGCCGCGGTTGATCCCGTACCGACACCGACAATGGTACCCGGCTGTACGTACTGGAGAGCGGCCCATCCTACTGCTTTTTTCAGTTCATCCTGCGTCATGATCGTTTTGCCTGTGGTGTGAAAACTCAGGGCGCATTATAGAACACGTCGAATGGAATTCGTCTGCCACAAAGGGAAAATTGTGTCATAGTGCAGAATAAGCAAAATTAAGGAGCCAGCCAGAGCAATGAAACGTCCGGACTACAGAACACTACAGGCACTTGATGCAGTTATTCGTGAACGAGGCTTTGAGCGCGCGGCGCAAAAGCTTTGCATCACGCAGTCCGCCGTCTCTCAGCGTATCAAACAGCTTGAAAACATGTTCGGCCAGCCGCTGCTGGTGCGTACCGTGCCGCCACGTCCAACAGAGCAAGGGCAAAAGCTCCTCGCTCTGCTGCGTCAGGTTGAACTGCTGGAAGACGAGTGGCTGGGTGACGAACAAACGGGCTCTACGCCGCTGCTGCTCTCTCTGGCGGTCAACGCCGACAGTCTGGCAACCTGGCTGCTGCCGGCCCTGGCGCCGGTCCTCGCGGACTCCCCTATCCGTCTGAATTTGCAGGTTGAAGACGAAACCCGCACCCAGGAACGCCTGCGTCGCGGTGAAGTGGTTGGGGCGGTCAGTATTCAGCCTCAGGCGCTGCCAAGCTGCCTTGTCGATCAGTTAGGCGCCCTGGACTATCTGTTTGTGGGTTCAAAAGCCTTTGCGGAACGCTACTTCCCCAACGGCGTCACCCGCGCGGCGCTGCTGAAAGCCCCTGCCGTTGCCTTCGACCATCTGGACGATATGCATCAGGCGTTCCTACAGCAAAACTTCGACCTGCCGCCGGGCAGCGTGCCGTGCCATATCGTGAATTCGTCAGAAGCCTTCGTGCAGCTTGCACGCCAGGGCACGACCTGCTGCATGATCCCGCACCTGCAGATTGAGAAAGAGTTGAAAAGCGGTGAGCTGATTGACTTAACGCCGGGGCTGTATCAGCGTCGGATGCTCTACTGGCACCGTTTTGCGCCGGAAAGCCGCATGATGCGCAACGTCACTGACGCGCTGCTGGCGTACGGGCATAAGGTATTGAGACAGGATTAAAAAGAAAAGCCGGGTGGCGGCTACGCCTTACCCGGCCTACAGATTACTGAGCCGGTTTCGGCTGTGCTGCAACAGGTTCAAGCTGGAACACCACATCCACCTGATCGTCGAACTGGATTGTCGGCTGCTCGTAAGTTTCCTGAGCGGATACCGGCGCTGCGTCAGCCTTCATCATACGAACCATCGGGCTTGGCTGGTAGTTAGAGACGTGGTAACGCACGCTGTAAACCGGACCGAGCTTGCTCTTAAAGCCAGAAGCCAGCTGTTCCGCCTGGTGAATGGCATCATCAATCGCCGCTTTACGCGCTTCGTCTTTGTACTTCTCCGGTTGCGCAACGCCCAGCGACACGGAACGGATCTCGTTCAGGCCCGCCTTCAGCGCACCGTCCAGCAGCGAGTTAAGCTTATCCAGCTGACGCACGGTCACTTCAACGGTACGCACCGCACGGTAGCCTTTCAGGATGCTTTTGCCATTCTGGTAGTCATAATCGGGTTGAGTACGCAGGTTCGCAGAGTTGATATCTTTTTTACCGACACCGTTCTGCTCGAGGAAAGAGAGGTATTGCGCAACGCGATCGTCAGCCTGCTTCTTGGCCGTCGCTGCATCTTTCGCCGCCACATTCACCTCAATTGCCAGGGTTGCAACATCGGGTACCGCGTCCACGCTTGCGGTGCCTGACGTGACGATGTGCGGGCCATCCGGCAATTCGCTTGCCTGCACCGACACCGCACCGAAACTCACTAATGCCGCCAGGGCCATCACTTTAAACTTCACTGTCATTCCTCCATGTTGCGAAGAGTGCCCCAATAACAGGGCGCATGCCAGCAAGCTTAGCGGGTCTTATTCAGTTGTCCATAAGACAAGGATTAGTTGAACAATTCCTGGACATGATGAATCCCCTCTTTCGCCAGCTGGAAAGCGATAAACCACATCACCAGGCCGACCAGGGTATTAATGATGCGCTGGGCTTTGGCCGTACGCAGGCGGGGCGCCAGCCATGCCGCCAGAATGGCGAGACCGAAGAACCACAGGAAAGAGGCGCTGACCGTACCGAGCGCAAACCAGCGTTTCGGCTCAACGTCCAGCTGACCGCCCAGGCTGCCCAGCACGACGAAGGTGTCGAGATACACATGCGGATTAAGCCAGGTCACCGCCAGCATGGTGACGATAATCTTCCAGCGGCCCTGCTTCATGACCTCCGCGCTCGCCAGTTCGAGGTTGCTGCTCATCGCCGTTTTCAGCGCGCCGAATCCGTACCAGAGCAGAAACGCCACGCCGCCCCAGGTGACCAGCGCCAGCAGCCACGGAGACTGCATCAGCAGCGCGCTGCCGCCAAAAATCCCGGCACAGATCAGCAGCAAATCGCTTACCGCGCACAGCAGGGCAATCATCAGATGGTACTGGCGGCGGATGCCCTGATTCATCACGAACGCATTTTGCGGGCCGAGGGGAAGGATCATAGCTGCACCTAAGGCAAGCCCTTGAAAATAATAAGATAGCATGATGATTTTCTCGCAGTGTTGTTCTGGAAGCTGACTATACTGCGCGAACTACATTAGATGAAATGGATAATATTAATTGGGTATTAGCGGAGCTTATGAAGGTAAAGCCCGGTGGCGCTAGCGATTACCGGGCCTACAACGTCGGGGGATTACTCGGCGGCTTTCTCGCGTTTAAGATTCACGTCCATCTGCGGATACGGGAAACTGATGCCGTTGGCGTCGAAGTCGCGCTTAATGCGTTCCAGCACGTCCCAGTACACGTTTTGCAGATCGCTGCTTTTACTCCAGATACGCACCACAAAGTTAATGGAGGAAGCGCCGAGTTCATTCAGGCGAACCGTCTGCTCTTTGTCTTTCAGAATGCGATCGTCAGAAGCAATGATGTTGGTAATCAGCGACTTCACCTGATCGATGTCGGAGTCGTATGCCACGCTGATAATCAGTTCGTTACGACGCACCGGCTCACGGGAGAAGTTGATGATGTTGCCCGCGATAATTTTCCCGTTCGGCACGACCACGATGCGGCCATCGACGGTACGCATAGTCGTTGAGAAAATCTGCACCTGCAGCACGGTTCCGGCAATGCCGCCAAGGTCAACGTATTCGCCGGAGCGGAACGGACGGAAGGTCACCAGCAGCACGCCTGCCGCCAGGTTTGAAAGCGAGCCCTGCAGTGCCAGACCAATGGCCAGACCGGCGGCACCGAGAACGGCAATGACGGAGGCGGTTTGCACCCCCACACGGCCCAGCGCGGCAATCAGCGTGAAGGCGATAATGCCGTAGCGCACCAGTGCGGAGAGGAAGTCTGCCACCGTGGCGTCAATGTGACGGGCCAGCATTACGCGGTTAACCGTATTCGAGACAATACGCGCCACGATCATCCCGACGATGATGATGGCAATCGCCGCGACGATGTTCACGGCATAGCTCAGCAGCAGGGCCTGGTTGCGCACCAGCCAGTTACCGGCATTATTGATGCTGTCTACAACATCGAGTTGTTCCATTTATTCTTCCTTTTGTTAAACCAAAACACAAAATCCATCCCCCATGGAGACAGGCAGGTCAGTAAAGGGTAAACAAAAAGCACCGGCTTTGCCAAACAGATCACAAAAACAGGGCTGGCAGAGTATTGAAAAAGCATAAAAAAAGGCCCGCATTTGCGGGCCTTCTGATGCTGTTAGCAGCTCAAATTACAGAACGTCGATCGCGTTCAGTTCTTTGAAAGCCTGCTCCAGACGGGTCACCATGGACGTCTGCGCTGCGCGCAGCCATACGCGTGGATCGTAGTATTTCTTGTTCGGCTGGTCTTCGCCTTTCGGGTTGCCCAGCTGGCCCTGCAGGTAAGCTTCGTTCGCTTTGTAGTACTGCAGGATACCGTCCCAGGTTGCCCACTGGGTGTCGGTGTCGATGTTCATTTTCACAACGCCGTAGCTTACGGAGTCTTTGATTTCCTGAGCAGAAGAACCGGAACCGCCGTGGAAGACGAAGTTCAGGCTGTTGTGCGGCAGGTTGTGTTTCTTGGAAACGTATTCCTGAGAATCACGCAGGATAGTTGGGGTCAGAACCACGTTACCTGGTTTGTAAACGCCGTGTACGTTACCGAAGGACGCTGCAATGGTGAAGCGTGGGCTGATTTTGCTCAGCTCGGTGTAAGCGTAATCAACGTCTTCTGGCTGGGTGTAAAGTGCAGAAGCGTCCATGTGGCTGTTGTCCACGCCGTCTTCTTCACCGCCGGTGCAACCCAGTTCGATTTCCAGGGTCATGTCCATTTTGGCCATGCGCGCCAGGTACTTGGAGCAGATTTCGATGTTTTCGTGCAGTGACTCTTCAGACAGGTCGATCATGTGAGAAGAGAACAGTGGCTTACCGGTTGCCGCGAAGTGTTTTTCACCCGCGTCCAGCAGACCGTCGATCCACGGCAGCAGTTTCTTCGCGCAGTGGTCAGTGTGCAGGATAACTGGAACACCGTAGTGTTCAGCCATCTGGTGTACGTGGTGCGCACCAGAGATAGCACCCAGGATTGCAGCACCCTGAGGAATGTCAGTTTTCACGCCTTTACCTGCGATGAACGCAGCGCCGCCGTTAGAGAACTGAACGATAACTGGAGCTTTAACTTTAGCAGCAGTTTCCAGTACGGCGTTGATGGAGTCGGTACCCACGCAGTTAACTGCTGGCAGAGCGAAGTTGTTTTCTTTAGCTACCTGGAACACTTTCTGTACGTCATCACCAGTGATAACGCCAGGTTTTACGAAATCAAAAATTTTAGACATGTTGCTTAGTCCTGTATCTTCGGCCGTTAGAAAAGGTGCGAGCTCTTAAAAGCGCGCTGAAAATTGGGCAGGTTTCCCTGCCCTTGAATGGCTTACTTCTTAGCGCGCTCTTCGAGCATTGCTACTGCTGGCAGTACTTTGCCTTCCACGAATTCGAGGAATGCGCCGCCACCAGTGGAGATGTAGGAGATCTTGTCAGCGATACCGAACAGGTCGATTGCTGCCAGGGTGTCACCACCGCCTGCGATAGAGAACGCTTCGCTGTCTGCGATTGCGTTAGCCACGATTTCAGTCCCTTTGCGGAAGTTCGGGAATTCGAACACGCCAACAGGACCGTTCCACAGGATAGTTTTTGCGTTTTTGAGGATTTCAGCCAGTTTCTGTGCAGAAACGTCGCCCAGGTCCAGAATCTGCTCTTCGTCTTTGATGTCGTTTACAGATTTCAGGGTCGCGGTTGCGGTTTCGGAGAACTCGGTCGCGACGCGAACGTCAGTTGGAACCGGGATATCACAGGTACCCAGCAGGCGTTTGGCTTCGTCAACCAGGTCTGCTTCGTACAGGGATTTACCGACGTTGTGGCCCTGAGCGGCAACGAAGGTGTTCGCGATACCACCGCCAACGATCAGCTGGTCAGCGATTTTAGACAGAGAATCCAGAACGGTCAGTTTGGTAGAAACTTTAGAACCACCAACGATAGCGACCATCGGACGAGCAGGCTCTTTCAGTGCTTTACCCAGCGCTTCCAGTTCGTCAGCCAGCAGAGGACCGGCACACGCTACGTCTGCGAATTTACCGATACCATGGGTAGACGCCTGAGCACGGTGAGCCGTACCGAATGCATCCATCACGAATACGTCGCACAGTGCAGCGTATTTTTTGGACAGGGTTTCGTCGTCTTTCTTCTCGCCTTTGTTGAAGCGAACGTTTTCCAGCACAACCAGTTCACCGGCTGCAACGTCAACGCCGTCCAGGTAATCTTTCACCAGGCGAACCGGGTTGGACAGTTTGTCTTTCAGGTAATTAACCACTGGCAGCAGAGAGAACTCTTCGTTGTACTCGCCTTCAGTTGGACGACCCAGGTGGGAGGTGACCATCACTTTCGCGCCCTGCTTCAGAGCCAGTTCGATGGTTGGCAGAGATGCACGGATACGCGCGTCGCTGGTCACTTTGCCATCTTTAACCGGTACGTTCAGATCGGCACGGATGAAAACGCGTTTACCAGCCAGATCCAGATCGGTCATCTTAATTACAGACATGGTGAATCCTCTCGTTGATTCTTAAAGTTTTGCAGACGCACGATGCGCCTTACCTGAAACCTTGAGCAGCCATTGCTAACGTGGTGTCGAGCATTCGGTTAGCAAAGCCCCATTCGTTATCACACCAGACCAGCGTCTTGATAAGGTGTGCGCCACTGACCCTCGTTTGCGTGCCATCGACGATGGCGCTGTGCGGGTCGTGGTTAAAATCTACTGAGACCAACGGTAATTCCGTATAGTCAACTATACCATGAAATGCCCCCTGTGCCGCTTTTTGCAGCAACAGGTTGACTTCACAGGCTTTTACCGGTTTTTTCACCGTCACGCTAAGGTCGATCGCGGTGACGTTGATCGTCGGGACGCGCACGGCAATCGCCTCAAAACGATCGTTGAACTGCGGAAAAATTCGGGTAATCCCAGCAGCCAGCTTTGTATCCACCGGAATGATTGACTGGCTCGCTGCACGCGTGCGCCGTAAATCCGGGTGGTAAGCGTCAATGACCTGTTGATCGTGCATGGCGGAGTGAATCGTGGTCACGGTGCCGGACTCAATGCCATACGCATCGTCTAACAGTTTGATGACCGGAATAATGCAGTTGGTGGTACAGGAGGCGTTGGAAACAATGCGGTGTTCGGCTTGCAGCTCATGCTGGTTGACGCCAAACACGACGGTCGCGTCGAGGTCGTTACTGCCGGGATGGGAGAACAGGACTTTTTTCGCACCTGCCGCGAGATGCGCTTCGCCATGTTCGCGGTTGCCATACACACCGGTACAGTCAAGCACCACATCCACACCCAGTTCACGCCAGGGTAGCCCGGAGATGCTGTTCTCATGCAGCACACGAATAGCGTCATCACCCACAAAAAGCTGATCTCTTTCCTGGCGCACATCCCAGGCAAAGCGTCCGTGGCTGGTGTCATACTTCAACAAATGCGCCATGCCCGCAGCATCCGCCAGTTCATTGATTGCCACCACGGTCATTTCCGCCCGACGTCCGGATTCATACAAAGCACGAACCACATTACGCCCGATGCGACCGAAGCCGTTAATCGCTACGCGTACGGTCATAGATCTCCTGCAAAGCAATCCCTGAGTTTGAGGTGGCTGAAAGAGTAATCCAGCTACGCCCGAAGGGGAATCCTTGCTGTCACAAACTGCGATTGATTGGTCATTTGTCGAACATTTAATCGACTGAAACGCTTCAGCAAGAATAAGCGAATCGGGGAATAAAAGGAATGTCTGTCCAGATGAATAAGCGAGCTATATGACTTGCGTCACATTTTAGGTGGAATAATGCTTACAAAAAAGCCGGGTGGCGCGCTAGCGCTTACCCGGCCTACTTTCGAGCCATTTGTAGGCCCGGTAAGCATAAGCGCCACCGGGCAAAATGGTGATTACAGCAGTTCTTTCGCCTTCGCGACAACGTTCTCAACGGTGAAGCCGAACTCTTCGAACAGCAGTTCTGCCGGAGCAGATTCACCGAAGGTGGTCATACCGACGATAGCGCCGTTCAGACCCACGTATTTGAACCAGTAGTCAGCGATACCCGCTTCCACTGCCACACGCGCGGAAACCGCTTTAGGCAGTACGGATTCACGGTAAGCCGCATCCTGCTTGTCGAACGCGTCGGTAGACGGCATGGAAACCACGCGCGCCTTCACGCCTTCGGCAGTCAGTTTTTCCCATGCAGCAACGGCCAGTTCAACTTCAGAACCGGTAGCGATGAAGATCAGCTCTGGCTGGCCCGCGCAATCTTTCAGCACATAACCGCCGCGCGCGATGTTCGCCAGCTGCTCTGGGGTACGTTCCTGCTGCGCCAGGTTCTGACGGGAGAGGATCAGCGCGGTAGGACCGTCCTGACGCTCAACGCCGTATTTCCACGCCACCGCGGATTCAACCTGGTCACATGGACGCCATGTGCTCATGTTCGGGGTCACGCGCAGGGAAGCCACCTGCTCTACCGGCTGGTGAGTTGGACCGTCTTCGCCCAGACCGATGGAGTCGTGGGTGTAAACCATCACCTGACGCTGTTTCATCAGCGCCGCCATACGCACGGCGTTACGCGCATATTCAACGAACATCAGGAAGGTAGAGGTGTACGGCAGGAAACCACCGTGCAGGGAGATACCGTTGGCAATCGCAGTCATACCGAATTCACGTACACCGTAATGGATGTAGTTACCGGCAGTGTCTTCGTTGATTGGCTTAGAACCGGACCACAGGGTCAGGTTAGATGGCGCCAGGTCAGCGGAGCCGCCAAGGAATTCAGGCAGCAGAGGACCGAACGCTTCAATGGCATTCTGAGACGCTTTACGGCTCGCGATTTTAGACGGGTTCGCCTGCAGCTTAGCGATGAATTCGTTCGCTTTCGCGTCGAAGTCAGACGGCATGTCACCTTTCATACGACGGGTGAATTCAGCCGCTTCCTGTGGGAAGGCTTTCGCGTAAGCAGCGAACTTCTCGTTCCATGCCGCTTCTTTTGCCTGGCCTACTTCTTTTGCATCCCACTGAGCATAGATCTCAGATGGGATTTCGAATGCAGGGTATTTCCAGCCCAGCGCTTCGCGGGTCAGGGCGATTTCCGCGTCGCCCAGCGGCGCGCCGTGGGAGTCGTGCGTACCCGCTTTGTTCGGAGAACCGAAGCCGATGATGGTTTTGCACATCAGCAGGGACGGTTTGTCCGTCACTGCGCGCGCTTCTTCTACTGCACGTTTAATCGAGTCAGCATCGTGGCCATCAACGCCACGCACAACGTGCCAGCCGTAGGCTTCGAAACGTGCAGCGGTGTCGTCAGTGAACCAGCCTTCAACGTGACCGTCGATGGAGATACCGTTGTCGTCATAGAACGCAACCAGTTTACCCAGCTTCAGGGTACCTGCCAGGGAGCACACTTCGTGAGAAATGCCTTCCATCATGCAGCCATCGCCCATGAACGCGTAAGTGAAGTGGTCAACGATGTCGTGGCCAGGACGGTTGAACTGCGCCGCCAGGGTCTTCTCAGCAATCGCCATACCCACAGCGTTTGCAATACCCTGACCCAGCGGGCCGGTGGTGGTTTCTACGCCAGCGGTGTAGCCCACTTCCGGGTGACCTGGAGTTTTGGAGTGCAGCTGACGGAAGTTTTTCAGCTCTTCGATAGGCAGATCGTAGCCGGTGAGGTGCAGCAGGCTATAGATCAGCATAGAGCCGTGGCCGTTTGACAGCACGAAGCGGTCGCGGTCAGCCCATGACGGGTTCTGCGGGTTGTGGTTCAGGAAATCGCGCCACAGAACTTCGGCGATATCAGCCATACCCATAGGGGCCCCTGGGTGGCCGGATTTGGCTTTCTGTACTGCGTCCATGCTCAGCGCACGAATAGCATTAGCAAGCTCTTTACGTGAGGACATTTTAACTCCAGATCGGACTGTTAAAGGCCATGCCCTTGACGACAGCGCGTTTTGGGCTACGCCGGAAAAAAGTGCCAACAATGTAACCCAAGCCGCAAGTCATGTACATGGAGCATTCTTTTGCTTGTTAAGAAATCTCTGGATCATGCTCGCATGTTGCGCAATCTGCTCGCCCGGCCCTGTAGATATTCCTTATACTTAGCCCAACACCGGCTTCGCTGACGGTGCACTTTTCGGATTTTATTCAGATTAACGAGTACGGAAGCAACCTCATGAAAATGCGTGCAATAGTGCTGGCCCTGGGTACAACGCTCCTGCTGAGCGGCTGTCAGAATATGGATTCTAACGGTCTGATGACGTCAGGCGCAGAGGCTTTTCAGGCCTATTCCCTGAGCGATGCGCAGGTAAAAGCGCTGAGCGACCAGGCCTGTAAAGATATGGACGGAAAAGCCACGCTTGCGCCGGCTAACAGTACCTACACGCAGCGTCTGAATAAGATTGCTTCCGCGCTGGGCGATAACATCAATGGCCAGCCGGTGAACTACAAGGTGTACATGGCGAAAGACGTCAACGCCTTTGCGATGGCAAACGGCTGTATCCGCGTCTACAGCGGGCTGATGGACATGATGACCGACAACGAAGTGGAAGCGGTTATCGGCCATGAAATGGGCCACGTTGCCCTGGGCCACGTGAAGAAAGGGATGCAGGTAGCCCTGGGCACCAATGCCATCCGCGCAGCGGCAGCCTCTGCAGGCGGTATCGTTGGCAGCCTGTCGCAGTCACAGCTGGGCGACGTAGGTGAAAAGCTGGTGAACTCTCAGTTCTCCCAGCGTCAGGAGTCCGAAGCGGATGACTACTCCTACGATCTGTTGCGCAAACGCGGCATTAATCCATCCGGTTTAGCCACCAGCTTCGAAAAGCTGGCCAAGCTGGAAGCGGGACGTCAAAGCTCCATGTTTGACGATCACCCTGCCTCTGAAGAACGCGCACAGCATATTCGCGACCGTATGGCCGCAGACGGAATTAAATAATTTCAGAAGGAGGCAGTTTTGCCTCCTTTTTATTTCGCATGAATTGTTAACTTAACAGCACGTATCGATAACACCCCTGAAAGCCCCGCCAAATCTGCCCTGTCACATCGAAACACCCGGTCACATAATTATTGCAAAGGTCACTTTTTCCGGTAATTATCCCCCCTGCAGTTATTCAATTAATATATCCAGACAGAGACGTTCCCTCCGTGAAAAAAGAATTATCATTAATTGCTTTAAGTTTATTTGCCGCATTACCTGCCGCTGCAAGTCAGCAATCCGACAGCCAGGGTTTTATTGACGACAGCCATCTGGACCTGTTTTTACGCAATGCGTATATCAGCCGTGATTATCATCAGGGCCAGCAGGACAAAGCCGAATGGGGTCAGGGGATCATCGCCACGTTTGCATCCGGCTATACCGAAGGACCGGTTGGCTTTGGTGTGGACGGTATTGCTCAATACGGCGTGCGCCTGGACGGCGGCCGCGGCAAGAGCGGCGCGGGCGGCATCGACTTCTTTAAGCAGGAAGACGACGGCCGGGCAAAATCCGATCTGGCAAAGTTTGGCGCAACCGCCAAAATGCGCATCTCGAATACCGTACTGAGCTACGGGAATCAGCGACCAGAATTGCCTATCGTGAATGCCGACAGCTCCCGCCTGCTGTTTGAAAGCTATACCGGCACCATGCTGACCTCAAAAGAGATCGATGGTCTGGAAATCAACGCCGGTTATTTCACGGACGAGCAGCGTAAAAGTGACGACCGCCACGACAGCGGGCTGAAGAGCCTCTCCTTCGGCGGCGCGAGCTACCAGTTCAACGACCAGTTCAGCGGCGCGTTTTACGCCTCTCACAATGAAGAGGTAATGAACAAGCAATATCTGGGCCTGAACTTCAAACAGCCGTTCAGCACCGGGCAGCAGCTGGTGCTCGACTTCAACGGTTATAACTCCCGTCTGGACCAGAGTTATGCGGACAGCCTCGACACGGGCCGCAGCAACGCTATCTGGAGCCTGGCGGCGAGCTACATCTGGGATATTCACACGTTCAAAGTGGCGTACCAGCAGAGCAGCGGCAGCACCGGCTACAACTACGGCGGCTACCGCGACCAGGGCGGCGTGGGTGATGGCGGTAACACCATCTGGCTGGCAAACTCCTACTGGTCTGATTTTAACGGCGAAGATGAACGTTCCTGGCAGGCATCCTACGGTCTAGACTTTGGTGGCCTTGGCCTGCCGGGTCTGAGCTGGACCACCGCCTACGTGCGCGGGGACAACATCAAAACCGCAGAAACCAGCAACGGCAAAGAGCACGAGTGGTTTAATCAGATCCAGTACCAGGTGCAGGATGGCCCAGCGAAGGATCTGAAACTGAAACTGCGCTATTCCGTACTGCGCGTCTCCAGCAACGCCAGCGATTATAACGTGGGCGGGGACGAGATCCGCGCTTACGTGGAATACCCGTTTAACGTGTTTTAAAGGCAATAAAAAACCTCTCCAGGGAGAGGTTTTTTTTACGCCAGAAGAGGCTTATTCGCCTTTTTTGGCTGCCTGGATGTAGAGCATTTCCAGTGCCAGGGTCGCTGCGGCCAGCGCAGTGATCTCGGACTGGTCATACGCAGGCGCCACTTCCACCACGTCCATCCCGACAATGTTAAGATCCTTCAGGCCGCGCACCAGCTTGATGGCACGGTCTGAGGTCAGGCCGCCGATCACCGGCGTACCCGTACCCGGTGCAAATGCCGGATCCAGGCAGTCGATGTCGAAGGTCAGATACACAGGCATATCACCCACGATCTGCTTCACCTGCGCCAGGATGTCATCAACACCGCGATCGTTAACCTGACCCGCATCCAGCACGGTGAAGCCGTTGTCTTTGTCGAATTCAGTGCGAATACCGATCTGCACGGAGTGGTTCGGGTCGATCAGACCTTCGTTCGGCGCGGTGAAGAACATGGTGCCGTGGTCAAACTCACAGCCGTTGGCGTAGGTGTCGGTGTGGGCATCGAAGTGCACCAGCGCCATTTTACCAAAGTGCTTCGCGTGGGCGCGCAGCAGCGGCAGGGTCACGAAGTGGTCGCCGCCGAAGGAGAGCATGCGCTTGCCGGCAGCCAGCAGCTTCTCGGCGTGGGCCTGCAGCTTTTCGCTCATCTCACGCGCGTCGCCAAAGGCGTACACCAGGTCACCGCAGTCCACCACGTTCAGACGCTCGCGCATGTCGAAGTTCCACGGGAAGCGGTTGTGCTCCCAGGCCAGGTTAGTGGAAACCTGACGGATCGCCGCCGGACCATGACGGCCACCCGCACGGCCTGACGTTGCCATGTCGAACGGCACGCCAGTGATCACCCAGTCCGCGTCACTGTCGTACGGCTGGAAGTTCATCGGAAGGCGTAAAAAACCAAACGCGTTAGATACCAGAGAGTTATCGTACTGATGACCTAAAGTGCTCATGTCCTGTCCTCGTATCATAGATAGACGATCGTTGCTAAAGGTGAAAAAAAATCCCTTCCGCGTCGTTAAGCCCGACGAGGAAGGGATCGTTTCATATCGTAATGCTGTATGGCGCTAAGAATAGCGCCTGAATCCATTAAATTCAAGCGACTCATAAATACAACATATATAGACAACCCATCCTATTCACCAAATAAAGCCATAGCCATAAAAATATTATAATCTTTACAATCCATATATTTTCCAAGTGAATAGTTAATTCATTCCACCATCTATTTCGCCCTTGTAATTCAAAGGAAAAAACACCTCATATCATATTCATACATACATAAACAGCATGAGACAGTCTCAATTCGGAATTTATTTAGTTTCATCCTGTGGTTTTCTCTTTTTTTACTCCCTACAATCCCGCCGCTTTATTAAAATTTATGTCTAAATGGAATTATCTATGAACAAATATTTAAAAATTGGTCTTTTTACCATTCTGGCGGGAGCGGGTTCTGCAGCAGCGGCAGAAGATGGCACAATTACCTTTGACGGAACGATCAGTGACGCCACCTGTATTATTACAGGCGGTGACGCACAGGGTGAATCCACCTCTCCTGATTTCACCGTGCATCTGCCAAGCGTCAGCACCACCGCGCTAGCCACTGCGGGTCAGCGCGCGGGAGACACGCCATTCTTCATTAAACTGAGCGGCTCAAATTGCACCAACAACAAAGTCGCCAGCGTCTTCTTCGAACTGGCACAGAGCACCAATATCAACACCGCGACCGGTAACCTGAAAAACACCGTTACCACGGGTGGTGCCGATAAAGTTGAAATCGGTCTGTTAGATTCCAGCAAAGCTGTTTTGGATTTGAATACCGCAAACAATAACCCGAAAACAGCGGTCATTTCGGGTAATACCGCTCGCTTCGACTACTGGGCGCAGTACGTTGCCACCGGCGGTGCGGCAACGGCCGGTAAAGTCACCACTGAAGTCATTTATTCCATTAAGTACCAGTAAGACCTTTGAGCAGTGGGAGTTATCCCACTGCTTTCCCTGCCACATTTAGGAACGTTGAGCCTGATGGTCAGTAATATTCTCAAAGTAATGTTAATGGTGACATTGACGTGGTTCCCCTGCGCCAACGCCACTATACAAATTTTAACAACTCGTGTGGCATTCAATGCAAACGAGAGTGAACAAACCGTTCGCGTAAATAACCTCAGTAAAAACCCGGAGCTGGTGCAGGTCTGGCTTTCCAGCACCGACAAAACCGATGGGACGGAGAAGGAGAATCTTCCGTTCTTTATCAACCCTCCCGCTGCGCGCGTAAACGGTCAGAAAGGGAAAGTTTTCCGTATATTCCAGACAGAGGAAGCCGCAGGAAAATACCCGAAAGATCGCGAAACCCTGCTCTGGCTAAACGTGCTGGATATTCCACCTGAACTGCCGGAAGAGGCGGATCGGAATCAGATAAAAATGGCGTTCCGCACGATGATCAAATTTTTCTATCGCCCTGCGGGCCTGAAAGGCAATCCCATGCAGGCGGGCGACGATCTGAAGTGGGAACTGCGTAAAGTGGCAAAGGGCTACGACGTGGTGGGAACCAATAATTCGCCTTTCCACGTGAGCATGACGAGCGTGTGGCTAACGAATGCCGACAATAAAGACATTGAGATCCCCGGTGACATGATTGTCCCTTATGGAACGCTGGTTTATCACTTTCCGCAGGTGAGCGCAGTGAGTGGACGCGGCATATTTAAATACAATTATATCACTGATTTAGGCGCATATATTAAGCGCACCTATAACTTTTAACTTTTTATACGTTCTACCTTTCGGAAGGTCAAATGTCCGCACGCCATAATAAATACAGGCTTCTCAAAAAAGCGAAAAGTACCCTTGGCCAGATAATGATTCTGGCATTGTGCATTTCAGGCCAGGTTAACGCAGAAACAGAAAAAAAAGCGGTAAACTTTTCTCGCGGCTTTATGAATTTCTATGACAGTGGATTAGACCTTAGCCAGTTCGACGGGGTAGATAAAATCCAGCCAGGTGATTACAAACTGGAAGTATTTAG
>NZ_CAMFKT010000029.1:0-45883 GCF_945957325.1 Enterobacter sp. PL1 | reverse complement strand
TTAACGCTTTCGGCTCCGGCCGTTCGTCTTTTACAGGAGTTTATTCGTCATAAAGGGCGCGACCTGAGCCGGGAGGAGTTGATCACTCGCGTGTGGGAGGAGTTCGGCTTTACGCCGTCGGGAAATAACCTCAATAAGGCGGTAAGTGAATTACGCAAAAGCTTCCACGCCCTGGGCGACAGCCACGACTATATCGTGACCGTGCCCCGGTTTGGATTCCGCTTTGACGCCGACGTTATTTTTAAGCCCGCAGAGAGCGTTACGCCCGAAGTATCTCAGCCGTCCGTTGAGCAGCCGTCAGGATATAAGCGTTTATCCAAAAAGTGGTGGCTGGTTTTAGCGGTATTAACGACGTCAGTCGTGGGGTTTAGCCTGTTTTTTAGCCGACAGCTTGAGATAACCGTACCCGCAACACTCAAACCCGTTAAGGAAAAAATAGCTGGCTGTCGGCTCTGGGTGATCAACGATCATGGCCGACCGCTGGTGTTATCAAAATTGGCCGAGCTGCTGAAGAAAAATAACGTCGCGTGCGAGCGCGAGGAGTACAACATTTATTATTTCAGCGCCCGCTTTTCGCTTGCCGCCGCCGATGAGGTTTTCATCGGCGCCTGCCCGGTGAGTGAAGCCAGCCTGTGTAAAACTATTCGCTATAAAAGCGGGGCGGAAGAATGAAAAACAGACTTCTGTTCGGACTGGGTGGCGCAGTCGTTGGCGGGGCGTTTGCGCTCTTTATCTACACCGGCGGAGCCTATAAGCGCGATGCGCTGGCCTGCAGCACCGAGTTTAATTTTACGCGCAATCAAGGAAAGGCAAATGAAGTGAAGGTCAATGCCGTTGCCCAGTTCTATTTTCATCGTAACGGCACCGGCCTGACCACCTACAAAGGCGCTGCAAAGGCTGAAGGTAAGAGCCTGATCGTTGACAGGGACGTGGATTTTACGTGGGAGCGACGGGACGATGATAAGGTAATTGTCCTGAGCTACACCAAGACCTGGCGTCGACACAATGACAACACCCCTGATGCCCAGTGGGGAAGCTTTGCCAGCCCGACCGCACGCTACTATCTCACGATCTCTGAACTCTCGCCTTCCGTATGGCTGATTCAGGACCGGCGTTACCCCACCTATATTTGCCGGGGTGATTAAGGCATAAAAAAAGGAGAATGCCGGGGGCATTCTCCTTTTTGTTTCAGCAGGTCAGCTTAGTCGCGGCTGGCGAAGCCCAGGATGCTCAGCAGGCTGACGAAGATGTTGTACAGCGAAACATACAGGCTCACGGTGGCGCGGATATAGTTCGTCTCACCGCCGCGAATGATGTTGCTGGTTTCAAACAGGATCGCGCCGGAAGAGATCAGAATAAATACGGCGCTGATCGCCAGGTGCAGAGCAGGCAGCTGCAGGAAGATGTTGGCCACCATACCCACCAGCACCACCACAACACCCGCCATCAGCATGCCGCCGAGGAAGGACATGTCCTTACGCGTGGTCAGCACGTAGGCCGAGCAGCAGAAGAACACCAGCGCGGTGCCGCCCAGCGCCATACCAATCACATCGCCCATTCCGGCGGACAGATACGCGTTCAGGATTGGCCCCAGGATGTAGCCCAGGAAGCCGGTGAAGGCAAACGCGGACAGAATACCGACCGGTTTGTCAGCGGTTTTGTAAGTCAGGAACATCAAACCATACATACCCACCAGGGTCAGGATCAGTCCCGGAGACGGCAGCATCAGCACGGTGCTGGCGGTGGCGGTGATCGCCGAAAACGCCAGCGTCAGGCTGAGCATGAAATAGGTATTGCGCAGCACCTTGTGGGTGCTGAGTAGCGATGTGCGGTCGCGTGAGGAAGTAATTATACGATCCATGAGTCACTCTCTTATGACAGATGTAATTAACGGAAAGAATAGGAAACGGCGCGTCACTCTCAAAGTGGTTTTACCCATCTTTACTCAGCAGGTTAGCGCGGGACCTGGTTGTTTCTTCTGCATAAATACGTTTCACCAGTATGAACAGCGGTTTGACGCGATTAATCAGATCAACCTCTTATAGGTTACTGAAAATTATTGCGTTATTACCATAAGGCCGCTAAGAGTTATTTCCGGATCGTCACAAAAACAGACAATAAGGCGAAGGACATGAAACCACAAACACGCACGCGCTTTACGCTCTCTTTACTTACCGCCGGGATCCTGTGCGCCAGCACGGCGACCTGGGCGGCTAACGTGCCGGCAGGAACCGCGCTGGCCGATAAACAGGAACTGGTCAGGAATAATGGCAGTGAACCGGCTTCGCTCGACCCGCATAAAGTCGAAAGCGACATCGAATTCAATATTATCAGTGATTTATTCGAAGGTCTGGTGAGCGTTTCCCCGTCGGGTGACGTCCAGCCCCGGCTGGCGGAAAAATGGGAGAACAAGGACAACACCGTCTGGACGTTCCATCTGCGTCCGGGCATTACCTGGAGCGACGGCACTGCAATCACCGCGGAAGATGTGGTCTGGAGCTGGCAGCGTCTGGTTGATCCTAAAACCGCTTCACCGTATGCCAGCTATCCGGGCAACATGCATATCGCCAACGCGGCCGATATCGCTCAGGGGAAAAAAGCGCCCGATACGCTGGGCGTGAAAGCCATTAACGACACCACCCTGGAAGTGACGCTCACCCAGCCAAACGCGGCGTTCCTCGCCATGCTGGCGCACCCGTCGCTTGTGCCGGTGGATAAAGTGCTGATTGGCCGTTTCGGCGAAAAGTGGACCAAGCCTGAGCACTTCGTCAGCAGCGGGGCGTATAAGCTGTCGCAGTGGGTGGTCAACGAACGCATCGTGGCGGAGCGCAACCCGCGCTACTGGGATAACGCGCACACCGTGATTAACAAGGTGACCTACCTGCCCATCACGTCCGAGGCCTCGGATGTGAACCGCTATAAAGCGGGCGAAATCGATATTGTCTACACGGTGCCGATTAACCAGTTCGCTCAGCTCAAGAAAACCCTGGGCAGCCAGCTGGATGTCTCTCCGCAGCTGGCGACCTATTACTACGAATTCAATACCACCCGACCGCCTTTCAACGACGCGCGGGTGCGTAAGGCGCTGAACATGGCGCTCGACAAAGACATCATTGCCGGAAAAGTATTGGGGCAGGGGCAGCGCCCGGCGTGGCTCATCAGCCAGCCGGACATCGGCGGCGTTAAGCTCCAGAACCCGGATTACGCCAGCTGGCCGCTGGACAAGCGCATCGCCGAGGCGAAAAAACTGCTGAACGAGGCCGGATATAACGAAAGCCATCCTCTGAGCTTCAACCTGCTCTATAACACTTCTGAATCGCACCAGCGCATCGCGATTGCCGCCAGCTCCATGTGGAAGAAAAACCTCGGCGTGGACGCGAAGCTGCAAAATCAGGAGTGGAAAACCATGCTGGATACCATGCACACCCACAACTTTGACGCGGTGCGTTACGCCTGGATTGCCGACTACGACGACGCGGCGACGTTCCTGAACAACTTCCGCACCGGCGACAGCGAAAACACCAGCCAGTACAGCAATCCGGAATACGACCAGGCGCTGGTGAATGCCGCAAAAGCCAAAACAACGGAAGAGCGGGGTAAGTTCTACCAGCAGGCGGAAGATCTGCTGGGACGCGATGTGCCCGCCATTCCGGTGTATCACTACGTCCGTACGCACCTGGTTAAACCGTGGGTGGGCGGCTTTACGCCGGATAAGCTGGGGTACTATTACACGAAAGACATGTACATCAAGAAACACTAGGCCTGTGCTGATAAAATCGTCGATGTGTTGTCAGTTCAACCGATTAAACACGTTTTGACTATTTTTACAGCGAACGATTGCTGGCACTCTTTACAGCACGCGGTGAGGTGTTTATAGTTCGCCTCACTCAGGAAGTGTGGCCGAGCGGTTGAAGGCACCGGTCTTGAAAACCGGCGACCCGAAAGGGTTCCAGAGTTCGAATCTCTGCGCTTCCGCCAGATATAAACCCCAGGTTACTCGTTGACCTGGGGTTTTTCTTTTGGATTAGCCGATCCGCCTCACATTTTTAAGACCCGGTTATTTCCCTGTAAAACCCCGGCGTTATCATTCACCCCCTAAATACCTTTTCATCGCTTACCGAGGCTTTGATGCTGGAGAATGTTTTCATCAGATAATCAGCTTCCCGCCCTTTTCAGGACGGACTGGTTATCGCTGCGCTTAAACCTTACGCACGCACCTGCGGGTGTGGGCTCGTTTTTACGCATGATGATTACACAGGTTTTCCAGTATGAATTTATCCCGTCAGGAACAACGTACCTTACACGTTCTCGCCAAAGGTGGGCGTATCGTGCACGTCCGCGACAGTTCCGGCCGCGTTACGTCCGTAGAGTGCTATACCCGTGAAGGGCTGATACTGAGCGACTGCACGCTGAACGTCTTCAAAAAACTCCGCGCCAAAAAGCTGATCCGATCCGTGAACGGGCAGCCTTACCGCATCAACACCACCGGGCTGAACAACGTTCGCGCCCAGCTGGATAATCGCTAAGCGGAATAAACAACGCCACCCTCGGGTGGCGTTCATGCATTGAGCGGGATATCGTGGCGTAGGCAGGGTAAGCGCAGCGCCACCCGGCAAGAAAAGCGGCGTTATGAGCGAATAAAGGCCAGTATGTCCGCGTTGATAGTATCCGCATGGGTGGTATGCATCCCGTGCGGGAAGCCCGGATAAATTTTCAGCACGCTGTTCGCCAGCAGCTTGTCCTGGAGAAGGGCGGCATTTTTATACGGCACAACCTGATCGTCATCGCCCTGCAGCACCAGAACGGGAACGGTGATGGTTTTCAAATCTTCCGTCTGGTCGGTCTCTGAAAACGCCTTAATCCCCTCATAGTGGGCTTTGGCGCTTCCAATCATACCCTGTCGCCACCAGTTCTGGATCGTACCCTGCGAAACGTCGGCACCATCGCGATTAAAACCGTAGAAAGGACCGCTGGCAACGTCGAGATAAAACTGGGCGCGGTTAGCCGCCAGCGCTTTGCGGAAGCCGTCGAAGACCTCGATCGGCGTTCCGCCGGGATTCGTCTCCGTTTTGACCATCAGAGGCGGGACGGCGCTGACGAGCACCGCTTTGGCGACGCGCCCCTGCGGCTGGCCGTACTTCGCAACATAGCGGGCGACCTGGCCGCCGCCGGTGGAGTGACCGACGTGCACGGCATTGTGCAGATCAAGGCTTTCAACCACGGCTGACGCATCGGCCGCATAATGATCCATGTCGTGGCCTTCACTCACCTGATCCGATCGTCCATGTCCGCGGCGATCGATAGCGATAACGCGATAGCCTTCTGCCAGGAAGAAGAGCATCTGGTTATCCCAGTCATCGGCACTCAACGGCCAGCCGTGGTGGAAGACAATAGGCTGAGCCTCTTTCGGACCCCAGTCTTTGTAGTAAATGTTGACGCCGTCTTTCGTGGTTACGAATGCCATACCGCAGACTCCTCTGTTAAGAACAACACGACCCCTAAAGTGTAGGAGAAATCCCAAAAGCGGTTGGTTTAATTCCGGTGAAGGATATTCATTTTGCGTCTGGGCTCTGGCGCGATGCGCCAGAGCCTTCAGGACAGGATTAACAGCAGGGGCGTTTAGCGGTTTTCTTCAATATAGCGGGCCAGGTCCGCCGGGGTTTTCAGCACCGTCGCCACGTCTGTCGGCGGGATCATGCAGCCGTAAACGTCCTGCACTTCCAGCACCATATCGACCGCCAGGATGGAGTCGAGAATGTCGGATTCAATCAGCTCATCGTGAAAGCCCACCTTACGGGATAACACTTTTTCGAACAGGGCGAGAATTTCTTGTTCCATAATTTTTCCTGGAGTCATTAATTTGTGCGGGCGTAAGCGTCCAGCAGCTTGCGGTCAATTTTGCCGTTAGGATTCAGCGGCAAAGCGTCTTTTACGATAATTTGTGACGGCACCATGTAGTGGGGGACTACCTTCGAGAGCGAGGTTTTGATGGTATCCGGCGCCAGTTCCGTCACGCAGAACGCGGCAATGCGCAGCACGCTGCCGCAGGGTTTCATCAGTGGCATCACCACCGCTTCGTTAATCCCGGACATCGCCAGCAGGCGGTTTTCAATTTCGTTGATTTCAATACGGTAGCCATTCAGTTTGACCTGGCTGTCGTTGCGTCCCTGGCAGTAGATAAGCCCCGCTTCATAGCCCAGATCGCCGGTCCGGTAGCCGCGAAATGCTTCATTTTCCCGACGGAGTAATTTTTCTGCGTTCTCCTGCGGCAGGCCGAGGTAGCCGCGCATGACGTTTTTACCCCAGATAATCAGCTCGCCCTCGGCGGAAATTTCCATTCTGCTCTCAGGCATCATGACCCCCACCGGCAGCACGGCGCTGTCGCTGTTCATGATCGCATCCGTGATCTCGACCACGGTGGTCGCGATGGTCGCTTCCGTTGGGCCATAGGAGTTAATAATTTTGGCCTGCGGGAAGCGGCGGCGAAGCTGTTTAACCAGCGCTTTATTCAACACTTCACCAATGAAGATAAAGACGTTGAGTTCAGGTAAATACTCGCTGTTGAACTGCGGGGAAAGCAGCTGCTGGTAAGCAAAAGAGGGGGTGGAAACCCAGGCGGAGACGGCGTTGCTTTTCAGTCGCTCCAGCCAGTTCGCTTTCTGAATATCGTCTTTGGCGTTCAGCACGATGTGTCCACCCATCGCCAGATTCGCCAGCAAAGGGATCAGGGAGAGGTCAAAACTGAACACCGCGTGGTTCATCAGGACCGGTTTTTCCGGCAGCGAAAAGTCCTGGCTGACCCATTTCATGAAGTGCCACACGCTTTCACGCCCAATCTGCACCCCTTTAGGCTTGCCGGTGCTGCCGGAGGTAAACATGATGTAGGCCAGATCCTGCTCCTCCAGCACCTTGCCCGGTTCACCCGTGGCGATGAACTGCCGGGTCGCGACGTCGTAATAGTAAGGGGCGCTGGCCAGGTGGCAGATCTCCCGCAGGCGCTCCTGCGGGTAAATGCAGTCCACCGGAATGTACGGAATGTTGTGCAGCAGGCAGCTATAGATCGCCACGGCGAACTCGGCCTGCTGGTGTCCGTACAAGACGACCGGCGTACCGGCAACAGGCTGGCTACGCTGATAGCGCTGCGCCCAGTCCGTCACGGCAGCGGAAAGCTGCAGCCAGCTTAAGGCTTCGTCGCTGCCGCTGATGGCCAGCTGCTGCGGGGAGGCGGGATCGCATAATGCCGCACGCAAGAAATCCTGCAGTTCCTGAAGATCGGAGAGATTTTTCATAGAGGTGACATTCCACTAAAGATGTAAAGGGCGCCCGCGGCGCTTCCCAGCGTCAGAATGCGTCCCAAAAACGCAACAGCCGGATACTGCAACCCGCGGTGTAACGCCGGGCTGCGTTTGGCTGACCACAGCAGCATGTTGTGCGCGACAGAAATGGCGCCAAACAGCGCGCCGCTGATGACGTAATGGCGTTCCAGGCCATTCCATGCCCCCATGCAAAACAGGGTGCAGAAAATACCGATATTTTGCGCCAGCGTTTTGTTCTGACGGAAAAAGTTAAACTTCATCAGGTTCATATAAACGGGCATAAAGACCACATCGCGCAGCCATTCAGACAGGCTGATGTGGAAGCGGCGCCAGAAATCCTGCGGGTTCTTTGCCAGAAGCGGCATATTGAAGTTTGCCGGGATGTTGAGCCCAAACAGGCGGCCCGCACCGATGGCCATATTGCTGTAGCCCGCAAAATCAAAGTAGAGGTAGGCGCTGTAGGCTATCGACATTACCACGCCCACGGTCAGCGTAAACGGCTTATGGCTCCAGGGCTGCACGACCAGCGAATCAACCAGCATGGCAAACAGGAACTTCTGGATAATGCCGGTAATGATTTGCTCCAGCGCCACTAAAAACTGTTCGCGGTTAAGGGCAAAGACGGGCTTGCTGACGTCGTTCATCCATGTCCGCCAGCGGTACATTGGGCCTGCCAGAATAATAAAGGGCATAAACAGATAGCAGAAATAGTGCAGGAAATTCTGCCCTTCTTTTTTACTGCGATAGAGCAGCACGTCCACCGCGCGGAATGTCATAAAAGAGAGGCCGATCATGCCGAGATGATGATTAAGGTGCAATTTCACCAAAAATAAAGGAAGCAGCGTTAACACAATCGCCTGCCAGGTTTTTAACCATCCTTTTTCTTTTAACGTGGCGACAAGGTAAAAACTGAAAAAAACGACCGCGGGAACACGGTAATCACCCTGAAAAATATAGCCCCAGCCTAATGCAGCGAGGACGGATAACGCCGATAAATACGTCAGGCGATGACGTAATAGGCGATTGACCAGCGCAAACGCCAGGGCGGATGAAAACAAACAGACAAAAAACATTCCTGAGCTATACATCATTCGGCCTCAGAACTTTTGATATTCAAAATGCAGTTGCAAACTCATACTGTCATCGACAGAGGTCCACGCGACGATGGTGATCGCCAGCAGGAGATAAAGGAAAAAAAGACGGATCGCGATTTTCATTATTTAAAGCTCTGTGCAATAAAGCGAATCATAGGAACCCAGGCCAGTTCGGAAGGGTGCAGACGATCCCAGTTCCAGCCATTCTGATAAGGCATGGCGTACATATCTAAATACGGGATCTGGTTCTTTTCCAGAATGGTTTTAATTTGCTTATCCACCGGGCGGAAGGTATCGGTGTTGTAAAGCGCCCAGGGGTTAACCGGGTCGACGATAGCAATCACCTGCACGTGGTGTTCTTTAAGCAGCTGGACGGTTTTACTGAAGGCAGCGATTTGCGCAGGCACGACCGGCGTGTCATCCCACTGCTGCCGCGTACCGTCCTCCTCGTAAATCGTTTTGTCCATCCACAGGGTGGCCGCGCTCTGCTGGCGTTTTTTATTTAACTCGCGGGCATTCGCCAGCTCTTTATCCCAGTCAGGGGCAATGTGGGTGGTTGGCTGTGGCGGCCACGGCTGTTCCGTCCGGGGCGTGACGTGAAGCAGCGCCAGCCAGTCGTTTTTTATCAGGGTGCAGACGTTGGCAAACTGGAAACTCACCTCGTCCCATATCAGATCGGGGTGCCAGCCAAAGACACGCATTTGACCAAAGGTTAAATGGCTTATTTCTTTACTCTCAATATGTTTTAAATAATTAACCAATATTGGGCGTGCCTGCGGATCCTTCATCAAAGGAGTAAAAACAGAACCCGGGAAATTATCGGCATAGATAGCGGGAGGCAGGCCTTTTGAGTAAAAGCTGTCAGGTGCCAGCAGCAAAACAACTTTACTGTTTGCGTTAAGGCTATTTTTAAAACGTGAGAACAGTAAAAACTGCGTTTCGTCATCGACAAACGCATCGCCATACGCCACGACGGGTTTGTGCAATTGCTTATTAAAGTAATTATAGACAGCGTAATGTTCATCTTCTGAGGTCGCCACCTCAGACGCACCAATGAAGAATATCGCATTCCCTTCTAAGGCATGAGAAATAGTGGCAATTTTTTCCGCCTGTTCTTTAGGCGTGCCCGCCATTGATTTAATCAGCGGCTGGAAGGTAAGCGGCGGATCGAAGCTCGCCACCAGCGGGTGAATACAAAGAAACAAAATGGCCAGAAACGCCATCAGAAAATGTAAGCAAAGCGTATTTTTGATTTTCATCATCAACCAGTAACACTGCATGGCAGTAATGTCTTAAATCTGCGGAAATTCAGATTTATAACAATTACACAACAAATGGCCGTCTATTTTTGTGGCATTCTATACCAGAGCGATTTAAAAGGATGAGCGTTGCTATGTTACGGTATGTACAAGGTCGCGGAGAGTGAGTGGATATCAGCGTTTGGGTGACTTTTTGCGCAGTCAAACGCCCGTGGGGAAAAATCGAAAAATTCCTGCTTTACAAGGCGCTAATAGATGTTTATAGTGCGCCTCACTTTGGAAGCGTGGCCGAGCGGTTGAAGGCACCGGTCTTGAAAACCGGCGACCCGAAAGGGTTCTAGAGTTCGAATCTCTACGCTTCCGCCAAATTCGAAAACCCTGCGATAGCAATATCGCAGGGTTTTTTCGTTTTACAGCCCAATCACCAGCTCCCCGGAATAGCTTCGCGAACAGCACAGCGCCACCTGCTGGTCCGTTGCGTCTTTTTCCGCCTCCGACTGCACGCTATCCCGGTGATCCACCACACCGTCAATCACCGGCGTCAGGCAGGCGCCGCAGATCCCCATCTCACAGGAAAGCGGGACCGCCACGCCATTTTCCTGCAGCACCTGGGCGATGGTTTTATCCGCAGGCACCGGCCAGCGCTCCCCGGTGGAGGCCAGTTTGACCGTGAAGATCTCCCCGGCTTCACCGCCTGCGGCGGGCGCAACGGGCTGAAACGCCTCGCGGTGAAGATGGGCGTCATCCCATCCCTTTGCCGTGGCGACCTCACGCACTTTTTCCATAAAACCCGCTGGACCACAGACCCAGGCGTGAAGGCCCGATTCGGCCGCGGGGAGATGTGCCGCCAGCGCTGTGCGCGGGCTGGCGGTATGAATGAGGCACTCACCGAGCCGGGAGAGTTCGCGCTCAAACGCCGCGCTTTCCCGGTTTCTGACATAATAATGCAGCGTGAACGGCGTTCCGGTCGCCTTCAGCTGCAGGGCCATCGCATACAGCGGCGTAATGCCAATTCCCGCCGCCAGGAGCAAAACCCGCTCTGCCTGCTGCAGCGGAAACAGGTTGCGTGGAGCCGATATCATCAGCTTCTGCCCGGGACGCAGCGTCTCGTGAACGTAGCGCGACCCGCCGCGCGAGGCGGTTTCACGCCCCACGCAAATAAGATAGCTCTCGTCCCCACATGCTCCGGTCAGGGAATACGGGCGCACCACGCCGCAGGGCAGGTGGACATCAACGTGCGCCCCGGGCTGCCACGGCGGCAGCGCTTCGCCGTTATCAGCCACCAGCCTGACGGCGAGGCTTTTGTCGCCCTCGCGCCACAGCCCGTCAACAATTACGCTCAGCATATTGGCCTCCGTCATACCAGGAAAAACTCGCCAAAGCCCATTTTCTTCAGCCCCCGACGATAGGCAATCGAGCTTTTATCCGCGGGGATATGCGCTTCCAGCGTCAGGTCCAGCGGCAGGTTTTCCGGGCGCTGGGTTTCCACCATCAGGCGATCCTCTTCAAAAATCCGCAGGTTAAAGGCATGCACATCCTCCACCGGAATATGCAGGTCAAAGTTGCGGGCAATAGGGGCGAACATGCGGGTCACGCGCGATGACACCGGCGACGCGGCGTTCATGATCACCAGCCGCGATTCACCCGGAAAATGAATCGTCAGGGTGGCGGTGAACGGCAGGTGCATTTCAAAATGGCGCAACCACTGGAACCCTTCTGGCGCCTGCACGGGGGAACTGGCGGGATAGTTGCTCACGGCGCTCCAGTAATCCGCCACGAAGCCGAACGGCGTCTCCTGTGGCTGATAGGCAGGCACAAGCTGATTATTGGGATCGGCAAAGGTTTCGGTGTGGATCCACGCAAAGTGCGCCACGTCCAGAAAACCCTCTACCTGACGTCCGGCAAAGCCGTTCACCTCAAACGCCGGGCAGTTAATCTGCTGAAATCCGTCGTCATCCCAGTGCGGCATGGTGGGCAGCGGCGCAGGGTTATCCGGATCAAAGGCCAGGCAGGTCCAGATCAGCCCGAACCGCTCTTCGACCGCGTAGTTAATCAGGTTCAGCTTCGCCGGAACGGGCTGGTCGGGGCTGGACGGAATACGGTTGCAGCGACCGTCTTCCCCAAAGCGTAAGCCATGATAGGGGCAGATAATCCCGTGCTCGTCGTGAAAGCCGAGCGTCAGCGGCACGCCGCGGTGCGGGCAAACGTCACGGGCGACCACGACCTGGTCGTTAATGCGGTAAATCACCAGCTGTTCATCCAGCAGCGTCGCTTTGACCGGCGCCGGACCGACGTCGCAGGCGCGCGCGACCGGATGCCAGCATTTCGCCAGACGCAGCCAGTCCTCTGGCTCAAACGTACAGTGGGCGGGTGGGGTCGGTTCTCTTTTCATCGTTGTCCCTCTTGCGTTCAGCCTAACGGGCCGCCCTGAATGGTCTCGCACAGACCGTTGATGATGCGCTCTCCGGTCTCCTCTTTGAGCTCCTGATACCAGGCCTGCGTCAACGCCATATCTTTGCCGTGGGTGACGTCGCAGCGCTTGCGCGCCTTCAGCACCAGGTCGCGTACGCGGTCGCAGCGCAGCGCCTCGTACTGCCGCAGCGCCAGCGTGGTGTTGTGGTTTTCACGCAGGCATTCCCCCAGCACCACGGCATCTTCCATCGCCGCGCAGCCGCCCTGGCCGATATCCGGCGTGGTGCTGTGCCCGGCATCGCCCAGCAGCGCGACGTTGCCGCGCACCAGGTTGTCGAACGGCTCAATGTCGTGGATTTCAATCCGATTGGTCGTTTCAGGATCCAGCGCCGCGATAAGCTTCTGCACCGGCGGCGCCCAGCCGCGGAAGTAGCCCGTGAGATCGGCGCGCAGGGTGGTGCGATCCTCCGCCAGGCCTGCGGGCAGCGGCACGTCAAAAAAGAAATAGAAGCGTCCGCCGGAGACGGGCATCAGCGACACGCGTTTGCCTTCGCCAACGAAGGTGGTCCACTGGTGCGCCGGGGCGATCTCTTCGTCAATCTTCACCAGCCCGTTCCAGTTCACATAGCCCGCGTAGCGGCGCTCCGGGGTGTATCCCAGCACGTACGGGCGAACCGCCGAGTGGCTGCCGTCGGCGGCAATCAGGAAATCCCCGGCGGCGGTGGTGCCATCGGTGAAGGTCACGCTCACGCCCGCGTCGTCTTCATGGACGCCTTCGACGCGCTTGCCGAACTGCACCTTGTCGCGACCCCAGAAGTCCAGCATTTCGCGCTGAAGCTCAGCGCGCGAGACGGGGCAGGGGCGTCCGCCGGTACGCTCAACCAGCGGGGCAAGGCTAAAGCGGGTCAGGGTATCGCCGCGCCGGTAATCCTTGTAGGCCATAAAACGCATCGGCCCGCCCCAGGTCTCGATGATGTCGCCCATGCCGAGGTGCTGCATGCATTTCACGCCGTTAGGCCAGATGGAGATGGCCGCCCCGACGGGCCTGATCTCCTTTACGGCTTCAAACACGGTACAGTCGATGCCCGCTTTCTTCAGCGCGACGGCGGCGCTCAGGCCGCCAATACCCGCGCCAATAACGATTGCTTTCATGCTTCTCTCCTTTTGCAGGGTGTAAAGACAGTCAGCAATTTGCGTACCAGGCTGCAGCATGGCGAAAACGGCGTTGTAAGGGAGACGTTTGCACTGCTAAGGTGCGTAAACGCGGTGAGCGTGCCTTTTTATGAATCAAAAATTTCCTGGTCGACTTTGTGGAATCGACTGTTTCACGCCTGTGCTCAGGGTGGCGTGGTTTGTGCAATAGCCAGGAGAAGGACAATAAAGGAGACACTATGATCGCACTGCACGACTTCAATCATCTTCCCCATGAACAGGCGTTAGCGCTGATTCACCCCTGCGTGGCGCTTCCCTGCTGGGCCGATGCGCTGGTTCACGGGCGGCCTTACGCCAGCCGGGACGAATTGTTCAGTACGGCGAAATCGCTGATGCAAAACTGGGACGAAGCGGCGCTGGCGCAAGCCCTGAGCGCCCATCCGCGCATCGGGGAAAAGCCAGCGGGTACAGCGGCGGAGGCGGCGCTGTCGCGCCAGGAGCAGGGGGCGGTGAATGACCGCGATGATGCTCTTGCCCGGGCGATGCGTGAAGGCAACGCCCGCTACGAAGCCCGCTTTGGACGTGTCTTTCTGATCCGCGCGAAGGGCCGCAGCGGCGAGGAGATATTACAGGCCCTGCACGCGCGGCTGGAGAACAGCGACGCGCAGGAAATCCGTGCCGCGCTGGAACAGCTGCGGGAAATTACGCTGCTGCGTCTGGAAGGAGTCATTCACGAATGAGCACACTCAGCACCCATATTCTCGATATTTCGACGGGCAAGCCCGCGGAGGGCGTGACGGTTCATCTGCAACAGGACGGGAAGACGCTGGCCACGGGCGTGACCAACGCCCAGGGGCGCATCGCCGCGTTCGTTCCCTCTCTGCCCGCGGGCCGCTATCGGCTGGTGGCGGAGATCGGGGCGTGGTTTAGCGATACTGGCCGGAAGACGATCTATCCCTGCGCGCACATTGAGTTTGTCACGGGAGAAACGGCAGACGAACACTTCCATCTGCCGTTTGTGATTGCCCCCGGCGGATGGTCAACCTACCGGGGCAGTTGACCACACCCGCTCGCCGTTGACCCAGGTCTCGCTGATGTTGCGCTCGTCGCCGAGGGTTATCAGCACGAAAAGCTGCTCGTAGATATCCTGACAGCGCCGATTGCGCAGGCGCTGCAGCGGCGTGACGTTGGGGTCGATAACCACGAAATCCGCCTCTTTGCCTGCCGCGAAGTTGCCAATCTTGTCATCCAGCCGGAGGGCGTGCGCGCCGCCCAGCGTGGCGTGATAAAACGCCTCGCTGGCGCGCAGGCGATAGCTCTGAAGCTGGCCGACCTTGTAGGCCTCTCCCAGGGTGCGCAGCATGCTGAAGGTGGTGCCCGCGCCGACGTCGGTGCCGATGCCCATCCGCACCCTGTGCTGCCAGCAGGCGGGCAGGCGAAACAGCCCGCTGCCGAGAAACAGGTTTGAGGTGGGGCAAAACGCCACCGCCGAGCCGGTGTCATGCAGGCACTGCCACTCGCTGTGGTGCAGATGGATCGCGTGGGCAAACACGCTGCGCTCGCCGGTCAGGCCGTAGTGGTGATACACGTCCAGATAGCGCTCATGCTCCGGCCAGAGATCGCTCACCCAGGCCACTTCGTTGGGGTTTTCGCTCAGGTGGGTCTGCAGCCAGGTATCCGGGAACTCCTCTCTGAGCAGGCTGACCGCCGCAAGCAGCTCGGGTGATGAGGTCGGGGCAAAGCGCGGCGTTATCGCATAGCCCAGCCGCCCACGGTGATGCCAGCGCTGGATCAGCGCCCGCGTCTGCCGGTAGCTCTGCTTCGCGTCTTCGCTCAGGTAGTCCGGCGCGTGCCTGTCCATCATCACCTTGCCGGCGATAAGGCGCATGTTCAGGCGCAGGGCCTCGGTAAACAGCGCCTCAACCGATTCCGGATGCAGCGTGCAAAACACCAGCGCGGTGGTGGTGCCGTTGCTCACCAGCTGCTGTATGAAAAATTCGGCGATCTCTTTCGCGTAGGCCTCATCGGCAAACTGGCTCTCCACCGGGAAGGTGTAGGTGGTCAGCCACTCCAGCAGCTGTTCGCCAAAGGCGCCGATCATCTCCGTTTGCGGATAATGGACGTGGGTGTCGACAAAGCCGGGCAGCAGCAGCCTGCCGCGCAGGTCGGTATAGCCTTTGTGCGGATCAAGATACTGCTCGCCCTCCTGCCACGGCATGTGCGCCAGAATTTTTCCGTTCTGTATAAACAGCAGGCCGTCCTCAAGGTAGCGCGCGTGCCGGGCAATGGCGTCTGCGCTGTCGCAGACCCGGGCAATATCAAAAAATGCACCGCGTATCGCAGTCTGGTATTCCATCATGGTTCCTGCCTTCGTGTGTGCGTAGCGGGGTGGGAAAGCTCAGCAAGAACGGTGCCAGAATGAACGGGCCGCAGATACGCTGCGGCCAGAGAGGAGGGGTTACTCTTTTTGCGTCGCCACGCGGGAGCCAAACGACGTCGCGCCTGCCGTCTCGCGCTCTTCCCGCGCCAGCCAGCGGTAGGTCACGCCGCCGAGGAAGACGCCGATAAACCAGCTGAAGTTTGCCACCTCATGCAGGGCCGGGATAAAGCTGATGACCAGGCCCACGGCAACGGACGGGATCAGGGCGCCAATGGCTTTCGGGTTAAAGCCGTTGCGGTACCAGTATTTGCCCTTTGGCGTGTCGTCGAACAGATCGTCAACCGACACCTTGCCGCGCTTAATCAGGTAGAAATCGGCAATCAGGATGCCGAACAGCGGGCCGATAAACGCCCCGAGCACGTCCAGGGTGTAGTGGATAAGCTCCGGCGAGTTGAACAGGTTCCACGGGGTGAGCAGGATCGAACCGACGGCGGCGATCATGCCCCCGGTGCGGAAGCTGATTTTCTGCGGCGAGCAGTTAGAGAAATCAAACGCCGGTGAGACGAAGTTCGCCACGATGTTGATCCCGATGGTGGCGGTGATCATCGTCAGCAGGCCAATCGCCACGGCCAGATCGTTACCCACGCGGCTGACGGTTTCGATCGGATCGGTGATCATGCGGCCAAACAGCGACTGGGTGCCGGAGACAATGACCACGGTGACGATGGAGAACAGCAGGAAGTTAAACGGCAGCCCCCAGCGGTTGCCGCGGCGGATCTCACCCATGCTTTTGCCGTAGCGGGAGAAGTCGCCAAAGTTGAGCAGCGGGCCGGAGAAGTAGGAGACCACCAGCGCCGTGGCGGTGATCATCTGCCAGGTCTGCTCGCCCGCGCTCAGGGATTTGCTGGCGAGGGTAAAGGAGATCCCGTCAAAACCGGTCTTGTATACAATCCAGCCGGCGAGGGCCAGCATCACCACATAGACCGCCGGACCGGCGATATCAATAAAGCGCTTGATGGCGCTCATGCCGTGCCAGAAGACCATCGCCTGCAGGACCCACATAATGGCAAAGCAGATCCAGCCCAGATGCGACAGGCCCAGGAATGCGCCGGTAGTGAGTGAAGAGAGCGATGGCCAGAACTTCAGCGCCACCAGCATCAGGGCGTTGGCGGCGAGATAGGTCTGAATCCCGTACCACGCGAAGGCAATCAGCCCGCGGATCACCGCCGGAATATTGGCCCCGAACACGCCGAACGCCTGACGACTGATCACCGCATAGGGCACGCCCGCCATCTGGCTCGGTTTGGCCACCAGGTTGGCGCACAGCTGCACGATGCAAATCCCCACCAGCAGGCAGAGCAGCACCTGCCAGCTTGCCAGCCCGAGCGTAAAGAAGCTCGCGGCGACCACATAACCCCCCATGCTGTGAACGTCCGACATCCAGAACGAAAAGATGTTGTACCAGCTCCAGTTCTGGTCACGCGTCGGTGCCAGATCCTCATTGCAAAGACGTGGGCTGTAAACCGCACCGGAATCAGCGGCCGTACCCTGCTGCGCGTTTTGACTGTTTGGCATGAAACCTGCTCCTGTGAATGAAAACCCGTTGAGTGGGAGTGCAAACGGTGTTGCAGGATCCAGGCCAAAATAATAAATCTTGTATGCAATATTTTATTTTTATGTATACGATTCGATAACGGAAAGTAAATTCGGAGTGGTGAATGAACAACATAAACGCCCTGCAGACCGCGTCAGACCTGCATGACAAAGACGAAACCATCTTCCAGGCATTGATGACCGCGATTGTCGAACACCAGCTGCTGCCGGGGAGCAAATTGCCGGAAGAGGCGCTGGCAGAGGTATTTGGCGTGAGCCGCACGGGCATCCGCAAGGTGCTTCAACGACTCGCCGCTGTGCAAATGGTCACCCTGACGCCCAAGCGTGGTGCACACGTCGCCAGCCCGACGGTGGAAGAGGCGCGGCACATCTTCCGCACCCGCGCGCTGCTGGAGGTCGCTAACCTGCCGGACGTGCTGGCGCACTGTCAGCCGCCGCACCTTGCCGCGCTGGAGGCCATTATTCGCCAGGAGCAGCAGGCGCACGAGGCCTATGACGGTCCGGCGGCAATTCGCCACTCCGCCAATTTCCACATTCAGCTGCAGGCTATCTCCGGCAACCAGGTGCTCACGGAGATGGTGACCGGCCTGAGCCAGCGTTCTTCGCTGGTGATCGCCACCTGGGGCGCGCCGTGGCGTCAGGGATGCCGCTGCAACGATCACGAACAGCTGGTGGATCTGCTGCGCCAGAAGGCGCTTGAGCCACTAAGCGATGCCCTCATGGACCATTTTGAACATATCGTCGCCAGCCTCTGCTTCGAGCGGGCGGGCGAGTGCCTGCCTGATTTTGCCCGGCTGTTTGCCGGCCACAAGGAGTCGTAATGTCTGTCTGTATACAAGTGATCAACCCCAACACCAGCCTCGCCATGACGGAAACCATCGGCGCGGCGGCCCGCGCGGTGGCGGCGCCGGGGACGGAGATCCTCGCGGTCTGTCCGAGCGCGGGCGTGCCGTCTATAGAAGGCCACTTCGATGAGGCCATCGCCGCCGTCGGTGTCCTGGAACAGATCAAAAAAGGCAGGGAGCAGGGCGTGGATGGTCACGTCATCGCCTGCTTTGGCGATCCGGGCCTGCTGGCGGCGCGCGAGCTGGCGCAGGGGCCGGTAGTCGGCATTGCGGAAGCCGCCATGCATATGGCGACGCTGGTGGCGACGCGCTTTTCGGTGGTTACCACGCTGCCGCGCACGCTGATCATTGCCCGTCATCTGCTGCACCAGTATGGCTTTCAGGACCACTGCGCGGCGCTGCACGCTATCGATCTCCCGGTGCTGGCGCTGGAAGACGGCAGCGGTCTGGCGCAGGAGAAAGTGCGCGCGCGCTGTATACAGGCGCTGCAAGAGGATGGCTGCGGCGCCATCGTGCTGGGCTGCGGCGGCATGGCGACCCTGGCGCAGGAGCTGACCCGCGAACTGCGCGTGCCGGTGATCGACGGCGTCAGCGCGGCGGTGAAGATGGTGGAATCGCTGGTGGCGCTGGGGCTGTCGACCAGCAAGCACGGGGACCTGGCGTTCCCGGAGAACAAAGCGTTAAGCGGGCATTTTCAGGCATTGAATCCATTTTAATTTTTGGGGGTGGCAATGGGGCTTTTCGAACAGGATTATCCGCGGGATCTGCGCGGCTACGCGGGCAACCCGCCGCACGCGCGGTGGCCGAATCAGGCACGCATCGCCGTGCAGTTTGTGCTCAACTATGAGGAAGGGGCGGAAAACCACGTTCTGCACGGCGATGCCGGATCCGAGCAGTTCCTGTCGGACATCATCGGCGCGGCCAGCTACCCGGACAAACACATGTCGATGGACTCCCTCTACGAATACGGCAGCCGCGCCGGGTTCTGGCGGATCCACAATGAATTTCAGAAACGCGGCCTGCCGCTGACGGTCTTTGGCGTGGCGATGGCGCTGGCGCGTCACCCGGAGATTGTTGAGGCGATCAAAGCCGCGGATTACGACGTGGTCAGCCACGGCTGGCGCTGGATCCACTATCAGAATATGGACATCAGCCAGGAGCGCGAACACCTGCACAAGGCGGTGCACGTTCTGACCGACCTGTTCGGCAAGCCGCCAACCGGCTGGTACACCGGGCGCGACAGCCCCAACACGCGCCAGCTGGTGGTGGAGCATGGCGGCTTCGACTACGACAGCGACTACTACGGCGACGACTTACCCTTCTGGACGGAAGTGGCCTGCAGCGACGGCACCCGCAAACCGCACCTGATTGTGCCCTATACGCTGGATGCGAACGACATGCGCTTTGCCACCGCGCAGGGGTTTAATACCGCCGAGCAGTTTTATACCTATCTGAAGGACAGTTTTGACGTGCTGTACGAAGAGGGAGAAAGCGCGCCGAAGATGATGTCCATCGGCATGCACTGTCGCCTGCTCGGGCGACCGGGGCGTTTTCGCGCGCTGCAGCGGTTCCTGGATTATGTGCAGCAGCACGAGCGGGTGTGGGTCTGTACCCGCCAGCAGATTGCCGACCACTGGCGGGAGGTGCATCCGTTTCAGAAATAACTGAGCCGTGTTTAGCCGGGTGGCGGCTGCGCCTTACCCGGCCTACAGGACCCGCAGAGCATACGGGACATCGTAGGCCCGGTAAGCGCAGCGCCACCGGGCAGGTTTTTCAGCGTTACACCATCAAACTCACCTGCGCCGCCACGATGCGCCACCCGTAGGCAAACCGCACCCACGTCTGCTGCTGGCGGCCAATGCGTTCTGTATTCTCGCGGGTAAACTCGGTGCTGCACACGGCATAATCCTCCCCGAAGGTGGTGATGACGGTGTGGCGCAACGTCCGCTGCAGCCCGGCGGCGGCGCGCGCCGCACGAAAAGCGCGGATTTCATCAATCCCGTAAAGGTTTTCACCGGCCCCCAGCCGCACCGTGTTTTTGTCGTGCCAGAACAGCTCGTCCAGCACCGCAACGTTGTTGCTCACCAGCGCGTCCTCATAGCGGTAAAACGCGGCCGTCACCTCGGCAACCACCCACGGGAGGTTAATGTCATCGTGATTCATCATGCTGCTATCTCCGCCGGGCGGGCATCGGTGATGCCGCTCTCTTCCAGAACCCGCGCGACGCGCAGGCAGGCCTGCTCGTTAAACGGCGCGGCAATCAGCTGCAGGCCAATGGGCGCGCCCTGCGCGGTGCGCAGCGGAACGGTGGTCACGGGCAGGCCTAAAAACGAAATCGGCTGGGTCAGCATCCCCATGCTGGCGCGGATGGGAAGCGGCTGACCGTTAATCACCATGGTTTGCTCGCCGATCCGCGTGGCGCTGCGCGGCGTTGCCGGGGCAATCAGCACGTCGGCCCGTGCAAACAGCGCGTGAAACGCCTGCCGTGCCTGCGCGCGAAACCGCTGGGCCTGAATGTACCAGGCAGAGGGGATCATCGCCCCGGCCAGCAGGCGTTCGCGGGAGTGCGGCTCAAAACGCTCGGGCTCCCGGCGAAGCGCGGGCAGGTACTGATTTCCCCCTTCGGAGGCGCTGATGATAAACGCCGCGGAACGCGCCAGATCGGCGTCAGGAAACTGAAGCTCATCCTGCACGTCGAGCGCCTTCGCCACCCGCGCCACGGCGTCTCTGGCGTCCGCGTCGCACCAGGTGGTGAAGTAGCCGCCGAGCACCGCGCAGCGCAGGCCGTCAAGCCCGCGGTCAAGCAGGGGGCGCGTCTGTTCCCGCGAGCTCTCTGCCTGAAAACCGTCGCTGGTGTCCCGGCCCTGCAGCGCGTCGTACACGGACGCCAGGTCGCATACGCGGCGCGCAAAGGGCCCGATATGATCCAGGCTCGCGACAAACGGATGGCTGCCGGATCGCGACAGGCGGCCAAAGGTGGGCTTCAGGCCGTAGATGCCGCACAGGGAGGCCGGAACGCGAATTGAGCCGTTGGTGTCGGTGCCGAGCGAAAAGTGCACCAGCCCGGCGGCAACCGCGGCGGCTGAACCGCCGGACGACCCGCCCGCAATACGCGTCAGATCGTGCGGGTTACGCGTCGCGCCGTAGTGGCTGTTCTCGGTGGTAAAGCCGTAGGCGTAGGCGTCCATATTGACCATCCCGGTCAGCAGCCCGCCCGCGCTGCGCAGCTGGCGCACGGCGAAGCTGTCGGCGGCCGCGGCTGGGCGCTGGCTGAACAGCTCTGCCCCCGCGAGGGTGGTGTGACCGGCAACGTCGAACAGATTTTTTACCGCGTAGGGCACGCCCGCCAGCGGCGGCAGGGGGCGCTTTTCCCGTCGCAGGGTATCGATATTGTCGGCCTCGGCGAGCATGCGTGCTTCCGTCACGGCGGTCCAGGCGCCGATCTGCGGGTTAACGCGCGCAATCCCCTCCAGCGTCTGGCGGGCAATCTCGCGAGCGCTCAGCTCGCCCGCGCTCAGCGCCTGCTGAATAGCGCTGATACTCATCTCGTGTAGCGTCATGCTTTATACACTCCTGCAATCTCCAGACGGTCGTCGAGCGGCAGCGCCATCAGCGGGGCGGCCATGCTGGCAATGCGGCCGAACTGCAGCTGCAGCTCGGCGCGGCGGGCGTCATCCAGCGTCACGCCGAGTACGGTTTCCATCTGCGCCAGGTACGCCTGCCAGTCGGGTTGGTGTGTCGTCATTATTTTCTCCTCAGAATCCGGCGGCCGCGCCGTTGCTGCGCGGGTCAAATGCCCCTTCAAACAGCCCGTTGGGGTGGCGAACAATGGCGCCCGCGTGGCCCATGGCTTCACTAAAGTCAGGGAATAGCTCCACCTCGTGACCGAGTGCCCGCAGGCGCGCGACCGTCTCGGGTGAAAAACGCCCTTCAAGCTTTAAGGTGTCTGAGGTTTGCCCCCAGGTGCGCCCCAGCAGCCAGCGTGGGCGGGTGATGCTCTCCTGCAGAGGGACGCCCTGGACAACGTAGCGGGTAAAGAGCGCGGCCTGGGTTTGCGGCTGTCCGTCGCCGCCCATCGATCCGTACACCATCACGCGCCCGTCCTTCAGACGCGCCGCCGCCGGGTTCAGGGTGTGGAACGGCTGTTTGCCCGGCGCGAGGGCCAGAAGATGGGCAGGATCGAGGCTGAAGGATGCGCCGCGGTTCTGCCAGACGATGCCGGTATCGGGCAGCACCACGCCGCTGCCGAACTCGTGATAAAGGCTCTGGATAAACGAGACGGCAAGCCCGCTGCTGTCCATCACCCCCATCCACACCGTATCGCCGGGACCTTTTCCGGTTCCCCACGGCGCGGCGCGGCCGTCGTCAACCCTGTCGGCAAGCGCCTGCAGGGCGGCGGGATCCAGCAGCTGCTGAACATCGGTTTTCAGCGCGCGCGGGTCGGTGATGTGGGCATCGCGCAGGCCAAAGGCCAGCTTGGTGGCTTCCACGATGCGGTGAAGGGTTTCGGCGTCGTCGGCCTCAGCCATGTTCAGGCGGCCGGTGATGCCGAGTATCGCCAGCGAGACCAGCCCCTGCGTTGGCGGGGCGTGGTTAAAGATCTCTCCCTGCTGATGCTCCAGCTTCAGCGGCGTGGTGCGCCGGGCCGCGTGGGCGTTGAGATCGGCCAGCGTCACGGGGAGACCCAGCGTCTCCATGCCGTGCGCCAGTACGTTCGCCAGCGGGCCGCGATAAAAGCTGTCGAGACCCTCTTCCGCCAGACGCGTCAGGGTCGTGGCCATGGCGGGCTGGTAAAAGCGGCTCCCGACCTGCGGCGGCTTACCGTCCACCAGCCAGGTTTCCGCGAAGCCGGGGATGGCCTTCAGCTCGTCGAACTTGCTGGCCGTGGCGTGGGCCTGAGAGGCCGTGACCGGGGTGCCGTTCTGCGCATAGTCAATGGCGTCGGCCAGCAGGCGGGCCAGCGGCAGCGTTTTGCCGGTCATTTCGCGCGAGACCTTCAGCGCCTCGTCCCAGCCGCTTATCGTGCCGGCGACGGTCAGCGCCGCCTGCGGTCCGCGATGGGGGATCTGCGTGAGCCCATCGTAGGCGGCCAGCGTCGCGCGCGATCCCGCCGCGCCGCTGGCGTCAATGGCGATGGGGTCGCCTTCCGGCGGGACGATAAGCCAGAAGCCATCGCCGCCCAGCCCGTTCATATGCGGGTAAACCACGGCGATGGTGGCCGCTGCCGCGACCATCGCCTCTATCGCGCTGCCGCCTTCGCGCAGCACCGCCAGCGCGCTCTGGCTGGCAAGATTGTGGGGCGCAACGGCCATGCCGTGCGTGGAGACATTACTTTGCATGAAGCGTCCTCGTAACCCTGAAAGTCACAAGGTGCTGCAAAAGCTGTTCCAGTTCTGAAAGAAAAGTTTCAGTAAACTGGCACGTATAATGAATACATACAAAAAAGGTACAATGTAATGAAACAAAAGTTACAGAGGCGCTATGGAACAGTTAGATGAACGTCTGAAAGCACAATACCCGTCGCTGTCGCCGCAGGAGCAGCGGGTGGCGGACTTTATATTCGACCATTTTGACGATCTGATTAGCTACAACAGCGCCGAGCTTGCGCAGCTGAGCGGGGTGTCGAAAGCCACGGTGAGCCGTCTGTTTAAGCGGCTGGGCTATGAGAAATATAAGGACATGCGCGACGAGCTGCGCACCCTGCGCCAGAGCGGAATGCCGCTCACCGATAATCGCGACGCGGTGCAGGGCAACACGCTGCTGGCGCGCCACTATAAGCAGGAGATGGCGAACCTGACCCAGTGGGTCAATGCCCTCGACGCGCAGCAGTTTGCCGACGCCATAGCCTGCATGGTGAAGGCGCGGCGCATCGTCATTATCGGCATGCGTAACGCTTATCCGGCGGCGCTTCATCTGCGCCAGCAGCTGCTGCAGGCGCGCGGTCAGGTGCTGGTCCTGCCGCAGCCGGGGCAGAGCCTGAGCGAGGAGCTGGTGGACTTAACGCCGGACGATCTGGTGGTGATGATGGCCTTTCGCCGTCGCCCGCGCATCATCCGCCCGCTGCTGCTGCAGCTTCAGAGTAGCGGTATTCCGGTGCTGCTGATGTGCGAGCCGCAGGCCCACAGCCTGTTCCCGCTGGCGAGCTGGCAGCTCTGCACCCCGCTGGACAGCGTCTCCGCCTATGACAGCTATTCGTCGGTCAACAGTCTGATCAACCTGCTGGCGAACGCCTTCCTGCATGAGATCCTCGATAAAGGCCGTCCGCGCATTCACGAGATCGCCTCCCTCTACCAGCAGCTGGACGAACTCGAACAGCGATAATGGGGCGTCAGGCTGGTGCTTTGCATTAAAATGGTGCATAACGGCGGGGCGAAAATGGAGAGCGTTTTCGCCCCGACCGCGTTTTATCAGGCTTTATTAGAAAAATCCCCGCTTCGCCTTATCTGGCACATTAGTTGCAAAATCACCTTCAAAGAATCTTTTGTTTCATGTTAACGTTACGGGGAAGCACCATGAAAAAACTGTTAATTGCACTGGCCGGGGCCGCATGCCTCTTCACGCAGCTGCCGGCAAAGGCTGACCAGCTTCAGGATATCGAGAAGCGCGGCACCATTCGCATTGCCGTTCCGCAGGATTTCCCGCCGTTTGGCTCGGTGGGAACCGATCTGCAGCCGCAGGGCTACGACATCGACATGGCGCGCTATCTCGCCAAACAGATGAAGCTCAAGCTGCAGCTGGTTCCGGTGACCAGCGCCAACCGCGTGCCGTACCTGCAAACCGACAAGGTGGACCTGGTCATTTCCAGCCTCGGTAAAAACCCGGAGCGCGAGAAGGTGATCGACTTCAGCCGCGCCTACGCGCCGTTCTTCCTCGGCGTGTTTGGTCCGAAAGGGGCTGAACTGAAGGACGCCGCCGCGCTGAGCGGAAAAACCATCGGCGTGACGCGCGGGGCGGTGGAGGACATGGTGCTGACCGGCCTGGCGCCGAAAGACGCGGACGTGAAGCGCTACGAAGACAATAACACCACGCTCTCCGCCTACCTCTCCGGCCAGGTGCAGTACGTGGCGACCGGCAACCTCGTGGTGGCGGCTATTTCGCGCCAGAACGCGGCGAAAGCACCGGTGCCGAGCTTTATGCTGAAAGACTCACCGTGCTTCATTGGCCTGAAGAAAAACGAACCGGCCCTGAAGGCAAAAGTGGACGCGCTGATTGAGCAGGGCATTAAGGACGGCACGCTGAACGGCCTGTCCGAGCAGTGGCTGAAGGCCCCGCTGCCGGCAAACCTTGGCGCCTGAGCCGATGACGGAGCAACTTGATTTTTCAGCCCTCTGGCCGCACTGGCCGGCGCTGCTGGCGGGATTGTGGGTCACCATTCAGCTGACGGTAATGGCCACCGTCGGCGGGCTGGCAACAGGGATTGTCGGGGCGGCGATCCGCAGCGGACGCACCACCTGGTTTAGCCGGATCTGGGGCGCATACGTGGAAATCATCCGCAACACGCCGTTTGTGGTGCAGCTGTTTTTCATCGTCTTCGGTCTGCCGAATCTGGGCCTGAAGATGACGGCGGGGGAAGCGGCGCTGCTGGCCATGGTGGTGAACCTGGGCGCCTACAGCACCGAGATTATCCGCGCCGGCATCCAGGTCACGCCGAAAGGGCAGTGGGAGGCCGGGCGCGTGCTGGGGCTGACCCGGCTGCAGACCTTTATCCGCGTGGTGCTGCCGCCCGCGCTGCAGCGCATTTACCCGGCGCTGGTGAGCCAGTGCATCATCGTGATGCTCGGCTCGTCGGTGGTGTCGCAGGTCTCGTATGAAGAGCTGACCTTCGCCGCCAACCTGATCCAGTCCAGAACGTTTTTGAGCTTTGAGGTCTATCTGGTGACAACCGGCATTTACCTGGCGCTATCGATTACCCTGCGCCAGCTGATGATGGCGGCAGGACGCAAATGGCTGGGGGTGCAGGCATGATGACCACCTTTACCGACTGGGACATTATTCGCAACCTGCTGCTGGCCGGACGCTGGACGGTGCTGCTGTCGCTGGTGGCGTTTGCCGGCGGGGCGGTGGTGACGCTGCCGCTCCTGCTGCTGCGCCTCACCGGCGGGCGCACGGTGAAGCGCATCATCCGCGGCTATATTGAGCTGTTTCAGGGCACGCCGCTGCTGATGCAGCTGTTCCTGGCCTTCTTCGGCGTGGCGCTGTTCGGCATCGACGTCTCGCCGTGGACCGCCGCCTCGCTGGCGCTGACGTTTTACACCAGCGCGTTTCTGCTCGATATCTGGTACGGCAGCATTCGCGCGCTGCCGAAGGGGCAGTGGGAAGCGTCGCGCTGTCTGGGGCTGACCTTTGGCCAGACCCTGTTCCGCGTGGTCGCCCCGCAGGCGCTGCGCATCGGCATTGCGCCGACGGTCGGCTTTGCCGTGCAGGTGATCAAGGGGACCGCGCTGGCATCGATTATCGGCTTTATCGAGCTGACCAAGGCCGGGACCATGCTGACCAACGTAACCTATCAGCCGTTTAAGGTCTTTGCGCTGGTGGCGCTCGGTTACTTTATTCTGTGTTATCCGCTGTCGCGTTACAGCCGCTATCTGGAGACGAAATTCAATGCCTCTCATCACCATTAATCAGGTGCAGAAGTACTACGGTAATAACCACGTGCTCAAGGGCGTCGATCTGGATATCGACATGGGCCAGGTGATCTCCATCATCGGGCGCAGCGGATCGGGCAAAAGCACGCTGCTGCGCTGCATCAACGGCCTGGAAGGCTATCAGGACGGCAGCATCAAGCTGGGCGGCATGACCATTACCGACCGGGATTCCCAGGCGCGTGAAATCAGCCGCTCGGTGGGGATGGTGTTCCAGAGCTTTAACCTGTTCCCGCACATGACGGCGCTGGAAAACGTGATGCTCGCCCCGCGTCGGGTGCTGAAGAAAAGCGCCGCCGAATGCCGCGAATTGGCCCAGCGCATGCTGGAGAAAGTGGGGCTTGGCGATCGTCTGGATTACTACCCGTCGAGCCTCTCCGGCGGCCAGCAGCAGCGCGTGGCCATTGCCCGGGCGCTGGCCATGTCGCCGAAAGTATTACTCTGCGACGAGATCACCTCCGCCCTCGACCCGGAGCTGGTGGGCGAAGTGCTCAAGGTGCTGGAGCAGCTGGCGGCCGAGGGGATGACGCTCATACTGGTTACCCATGAAATGAATTTTGCCCGCGAAGTGGGCGACCGCGTGGTGTTTATGCACCAGGGGAAAGTCTGGGAGCAGGGCGACAGCAAAACGCTGTTCGCCAACCCGCAGACCACGGAACTGAAGCAGTTCATCTCCTCCGTGCGCGGCCTCAACTGATAAGGACTGAACAATGGATATCGCACACTTTCCGCAAATCAACCCGCCGCAGCGCCTGCTGATGGGGCCGGGCCCGATCAACGCCGACCCGCGCGTGCTGCGCGCCATGTCGAGCCAGCTGATCGGCCAGTACGATCCGGCCATGACACACTACATGAACGAGGTGATGGCGCTCTATCGCGGCGTGTTCCGCACCGAAAACCGCTGGACGATGCTGGTGGACGGCACCTCCCGCGCGGGGATTGAAGCCATTCTGGTCTCCGCCATTCGCCCGGGCGATAAGGTGCTGGTGCCGGTCTTTGGCCGCTTTGGTCACCTGCTGTGCGAAATTGCCCGCCGCTGCCGCGCGGAGGTGCATACCATCGAAGTACCGTGGGGCGAGGTGTTTACCCCGGACCAGGTGGAGGATGCGATTAAGCGTATTCGTCCGCGCCTGCTGCTGACCGTGCAGGGCGACACCTCAACCACCATGCTGCAGCCGCTCGCCGAGCTTGGCGCTATCTGCCGCCGCTACGACGTGCTGTTTTACACCGATGCCACCGCGTCGCTCGGCGGTAACGCGCTGGAGACCGACGCCTGGGGGCTGGATGCCGTCTCGGCCGGGATGCAGAAGTGCCTCGGCGGCCCGTCCGGCACGTCGCCGATCACCCTGAGCGCGCGGATGGAAGAGGCAATCCGTCGCCGCAAGTGCGTGGAGGAGGGCATTCGCACCGACGCCCACCGCGACGGCGACGAGGAGATGATCTACTCCAACTACTTCGATCTCGGCATGGTGATGGACTACTGGGGGCCGGAGCGGCTGAACCACCACACCGAAGCAACTACCGCGCTGTTTGGCGCTCGCGAATGCGCGCGGCTGATCCTGCAGGAGGGGCTGGATAACGGCATCGCCCGCCACAGGCTGCACGGCGATGCGCTGCTGAAGGGCATTCAGGCGATGGGGCTGGAGACCTTCGGCGACCTGAAGCACAAGATGAACAACGTGCTGGGCGTGGTCATCCCGCAGGGGATCAACGGCGACCAGGTGCGCAAGCTGATGCTGGAGGATTTCGGGATTGAAATCGGCACCTCGTTTGGCCCGCTGCACGGCAGGGTGTGGCGCATTGGCACCATGGGCTACAACGCGCGCAAAGACTGCGTGATGACTACCCTGAGCGCGCTGGAGTCGGTGCTGAACTACCTGAAGTTCACCACCACGCAGGGGGCCGCCATGCAGGCCGCGTGGGACCACTATCGTCGCGAGACGCCGCAATGAGCCCGGCGGCAGAGCGGGTGATGGCGCGCGCCGACGCGCTGGCCGCCATCAGCGAAACCCCGGACGGCCTGACGCGGGTCTATCTCTCCACGCAGCATCTCCAGGCCAACCAGCTGGTTGGGGAGTGGATGCGCCAGGCGGGCATGACCGTCTGGCAGGACAGCGTGGGCAATATCTGTGGACGCTACGAGGGCGCGCAGGAGGGGGCGCAGGCGATGCTGCTCGGCTCGCATCTGGACACCGTACGCAACGCCGGGCGCTACGACGGCATGCTCGGGGTGCTCACCGCCATCGAAGTGGTGGACAACCTGCACCAGCAGGGGCGGCATCTGGCGCAGGCCATCGAGATTGTCGGCTTTGGCGACGAAGAGGGGACCCGTTTTGGCATCACCCTGCTGGGCAGCCGTGGTCTGACGGGAACCTGGCCGCAGGGCTGGCTGGAGACGTGCGATGCCCAGGGCATCAGCGTGGCGCAGGCGATGGTGCAGGCAGGACTCGATCCCACTCGCGTGGCGCTCGCGGCACGGCATCAGGAGGATTTCAGCGCCTGTCTGGAACTGCATATCGAACAGGGACCGTGTCTGGAGCAGGAAGGGCTGGCGCTGGGCGTGGTGGAAGCCATCAACGGCGCGCGCCGCCTCAACTGCCGCTTCACCGGCGAGGCCGGGCACGCCGGTACCGTGCCGATGAACCATCGTAAGGATGCTCTGGCCGCCGCCGCCGAGTGGATGGTGCTGATTGAAAACACCACCCGGCAGCAGGGCGGCAACCGGGTGGCAACGGTCGGGGAACTGCGCTGCCTGCCCGGCGCGGTGAACGTCATCCCCGGCGAGGTTGCGCTCTCGCTGGATATTCGCGGCCCGCAGGATGCCCCGCTGGACGCGCTGCTCGCTGAACTGCTGGCGCAGGCGCAGGCGATCGCCGCCCGTCGCGGGCTGAGCTTCAGCGCCGAGGAGTTTTACCGGATCGCCGCCACGCCGTGCGATGCGCGTTTGCAGCGCCTGCTGGGCGACGCGGTTGAATCGGTGCAGGGGCGCTCGTTATCTCTGCCCAGCGGCGCCGGGCATGACACCATCGCCCTGGCGGAACGCTGGCCGGTGGGGATGCTGTTTGTGCGCTGTAAGGGCGGGATAAGCCACCACCCGGCGGAATCGGTGATGGCTGAGGATGTTGCCCTGGCGATTGAGGCATTTGGGCAGGCGGTGAGAGCGCTTGGTGCGATCTGATTGTTGCCCGGCGGCGCTGCGCTTGCACGGGCCTACGGGATGGGTAGGCCGGGTAAGCGGCAGCGCCACCCGGCAAGGAATCACATCACTCCAGCCCCAGCGTATATTGCGCGATCTTAAAGTAGATGATCAGCCCGGTACCGTCGATCAGCGTCGCGATAAACGGCGCGGAGACGACCGCCGGGTCAATGCCGCAGCGCTTGAGCACCATTGGAATGACGGACGAGACAATCGCGCTCCAGAGCGTAATGCACACCAGCGTCAGGCTGACGATGAGCGTAATCTCCAGCCCGATCCCCATCATCCAGGCGCGGATACACCCGGCAATGCCGAGCGTCACGGCAATCATCAGCGAGGTGGTCATCTCTTTGCGCAGCACGCGGCCCACGTCGCGCAGATGAACTTCACCCAGCGCCATGGCGCGCACCAGCGTGGAGGTGATCTGCGTCCCGCTGTTGCCGCCCGTGCCGATCAGCAGCGGAATAAAGAATGCCAGCGCGATGGCGGACTCCAGCGCCTCTTCAAAATGCTGAATGACCGAGCTGGTGTAGGCTTCGGCGACAAACAGCAGCAGCAGCCAGACGGAGCGTTTCTTCCACAGGCTGAAGGCGCTGGTTTCCAGATAGGGCTTCTCCAGCGGCAGCGTCGCCCCCTGAAGCTGGGCATCTTCGGTGACGTCATCTTCCAGCAGATGGGCAATTTCCCGCTCGGTCAGGCAGCCGACGAGTTTGCCGTGGGTCACCACGGGCACGACATCTGCGTCGCCGTGCGCCAGCAGCCCTGCAACATCGGCACGTTCATCCTCCGGTTTGACCTGCAAAAACTGCGAAATCATCAGGCTTTTAATTGGCTGTACGGTATCTGTGGTCTGTAGCAGCTTGCGCACGGCAACCATCCCCGCAAGGCGGCCATTGTCTTCAATAAAAATATGCGACGGAATATCATCGTCTTTTAATTTTTTGAAGAATTGCTCGCGTGCCAGCGCCACGCATAATGCAATATCGAGGACGACAAAATCGGTATTCATATATTGCGCGACCGCGCTGTCATTGAATGCCAGGTTTTGGTTGTGAATAGCGTAAGACATAGTGAATTCCCTTTGAATAATAACATCTCTCAGGGGCGAGCAAGACAGGGCATGTCGAAGAGGAGATCCCCACGTCCTGGGTTCAGCACTGTACACCGTATCCCGCAAGGGAAGTTATACTGACAAAGCCTTGATTCGACAGTGCCTGTTTTACCCTGTGCCGGTTCTCTCGAACCTACCAGAGCGATAACGTGTATTTGTACAGGAGCCTCGCCATAACGAGATCGTTGTAAAACGAGAGGGATAATACGCCTGTTTAAATTTAGCGCTCAGAAAATTAAATAATGTTTAAGAACGGTTTAGATAAATTTTATTAATAAAATGTTGAGGCTTTATTTAAGGTTATTCATTTTAAATGGAGAATTAAATAATTAACGGGGGAGAGGAAAATGGCGTGGCTTGATAATCTGCTGAATCATTTTGCGCTGTATCCGGCACATCTGTTCGCGCTGTTATTTGTGATGGCGCTGAGCAAGTCCACGGTGCTGATCTCCTCCGTGCTGCCGCCCGCCTCGGTGATGCTGCTGGCGGGCATCGGCGTCAGCCAGGGGAGCATGCATCCGGCGCTGGCGTGGCTCGCCGTGGTGCTGGGGGCAACGGCGGGATCGGTGCTAAACTACCATATCGGCCAGCTGATGGGGCACACCCGGCTGGTCACGCGCTTCACGTCAAAGCATGCCGCTACGTTTTTACGGATCCAGCATCAGCTACAAAAGAACGGCGTCATCGCCCTGTTTACGTCGCGCTTTCTGGCGGTGTTGCGCTATGTCGTGCCGCTGGCGGCGGGTATGCTCAGGCTGAACGCCGTCAAAGTCTACGCCGTCAGCCTGCTTTCCGCCTGCGCGTGGGCGGCGCTGTATGTCGGCGCGGTCACCGGCATCAGCGCCTTTTGAATTACAGACTTCCCATGCCGCCGTCCACCAGCAGCTCCGTTCCCACCGTGTAGCTCGACTCGTCGGAGGCCAGATAGAGCGCGGCTTTTGCCAGCTCCGTCGTCGAGCCCATTCTGCCGAGCGGCACCAGCTTGATGATTTCCGCCATCATCGCGTTAAGCGCCTCGTCGCTTAAGCCCGTTTTCGTAAACGCCGGGGTCTCCACCGGACCGGGGCTCAGGCCGTTGACGCGGATCCCGCGCGGCAGCAGCTCTGCCGACAGCGTGCGCGCCAGCGACAGCAGGGCGGCCTTGCTCGCGGCATACACGCTGCTGGTGGGCAGGCCGATGCGCGCGCTCACGGAGCCGCAGAGGATCACCGAGGACGGGTTGTTCAGCAGCGGCAGCAGCGCCTGGATTAAAAAGAACGGCCCCTTCAGGTTGATGTTCATCAGACGGTCCCAGGCCTCTTCCTGCCAGGCTTCCAGCGGCGCGTGCGTCACGTCGCCGGCGTTGAGAAACACCGCGTCCAGGCGCGGCCAGCGGGCGGCGAGGGTTTCCGCCAGCGCTTTTTGCGAGGTGATATCGCCCGCATCGGTCGGGATCACCCAGGCCTTATCGCCCAGAATGCGCTCAGCTTCGGCGAGGGTGTCCGGGTTGCGTCCGGTCACGGCGACGCGGGCGCCTTCGGCGATAAACGCCTGCGCGGTGGCAAGACCGATGCCGCTGGTGCCGCCGGTAATCAACGTATACTTATCGGTTAAACGACCCATGTTCTTCTCCTGAAATGTCACTGGAGAAAGCACTATAGAAACGTTAGTATCGAAAGGAAACCAGGTACCAAATGGATACTAACGAGGCAAGAGGTGTGCTATGGCAGAAATGCTGGGTGAGTGCTGTGAAAAAAAATCTGAGGCCTATACCTGCCCGATGACGCAGTTTGTAAACCTGATTTCCGGCAAATGGGCAATCCCGATCCTTTATCGTCTTATTGTGATTAACACGCCTGTCCGCTTTGGCGATCTGCTACGGGCGGCTGCACCCATCACCCAGAAAGAGCTGACGAAGCAGCTGCGCCTGTTTGAACAGCGCGGGCTGGTGACGCGGACGGTCTACCCGGAGATCCCGCCGCGCGTGGAGTATCAGATTACCGGGCTGGGGTTAACCCTGCAGGATGCGCTCTCGCCGCTGGCCGCCTGGATGAGCGAGTACGGCGACCAGCTGGAGCGTTAGGCTACTGCTTTACGTAGCGCGGAGCCGGGATGCCGGTGCGCGCGCTGTTAAACAGCTCGAGGCGTGCCGCTTCGTAGCGGTCCCACAGGCTGACGTCATGCATCGGCGGGATGGTGATCGGTTCGCCCTGATCCAGACCCGCCAGCGACGCATCCACCATATCGTCGGTGGTCATCACCGATCCTTCCGGCAGATCGTTCACCGTAACACCTGAATGGCTCCAGATCTCCGTCGCGGTCGCGGCGGGCAGCACGGCCTGAATGCGCACGTTGCTGTCGGCAAATTCTTCCTGCAGTCCGCGGGTAAAGCTCAGTACCCAGGCCTTGGTGGCGCTGTAGAGCGCGCTGCCCGCACGGACATGGAGCGATAACACCGAGGCGATATTGATCAGCGTGCCGCGATTGTTCCGCGCCAGTCGCGGGAGAATGGCGTAGGTCAGCCGCATCAGCGCCGTGGTGTTCAGGGTATTGATGGCCTGATGCTGCGCCACCTCGCCCGCGAGGAACGGCGCCATCTGCGCGGTGCCCGCGTTGTTAACCAGCGTATCAATGGCGGTATTGCTGCGCAGTTCCTCTTCCACCGCGCGGATCCCGGCTTCATCGGTGAGATCGGCCACCAGAATATCGACGGCCACGCCGTAGCGCGCGCGCAGGTCGGCGGCGAGGGTTTTCAGGCGATCCTCGCGGCGGGCGACCAGGACCAGGTTGGCACCGCGCGCGGCAAGGCGATCGGCATAGACGGCACCGATCCCGGAAGAGGCACCCGTGATCAGGGCGGTGGTGATTTGCGTAGTCATAATGCATTACCTCAGGCAAAGTGGGTTATTTGGTTTCAATATGAAACTGAATTAACTCTCTGCCATTTGGTTTTATAATGCAACCACATTGGCGAGATTTTTTTGCTTTTGCCTGGCGGGTGGGCTCAGGAGGGGAGTTTGGCCACGATCTCTTCAGGCGTCAGTTCGCGCCCGTCATCGGCGATAAGCATCAGTTTTCGCAGCGGTTTGCGCTGTTCGCTATCGACGAGAACGGTGCCGCATTCGTTTTCCGCGAACAAAAATTCATTGCCCCACTGGGACAAGGCAACCAGCACGGTTTGCAGGGCGCGTCCCTTGTCGGTCAGGACATATTCCTGCCAGGCGCTGCCGTCGGAGGCGGGCTGAAGCCGGAGGATGCCTTCGTCCACCAGCAGCTTGAGCCGCGTGGTCAGCATGTTTTTCGCGATACCGAGGCTTTTCTGAAACTCGCCGAAGCGTTTAATACCGCGAAGCGCGTCTCGAACGATCAGCAGCGACCACCAGTCGCCGATGATATCCAGCGAACGGGCGACGGGGCAGGTGCTCTCTTCAAGGCGGGTACGTTTCACAGCGAATTCTCCGGTGGGGTGTGGTTTTATTATAAAACTAATTGGCACACTCCGTAAGCACGTTAATCATCAGTTTGAGAAATGCTTCCCGGAAAATTGTGACGAACCTGTCACACTGAACGCGACATTTTAAAACGAGTGAGGAATTAGGGATGAGAAAAGCACTACTCGCGCTGGCAGTCGCCGGTTCCATTTCAGCAACGTTTGGCGTACAGGCGCAAGAGACGCCGGAAGGGTATCAGCTGGAGCAAGTTTTAATCATGAGCCGTCACAACCTGCGCGCGCCGCTGGCCAATAACGGCAGCGTGCTGGAGCAGTCCACGCCGAAGCAGTGGCCGGAGTGGGAAGTGCCGGGCGGCCAGCTCACCACCAAAGGTGGCGTGCTGGAGGTGTATATGGGGCACTACATGCGCGAGTGGCTGGCGCAGCAGGGGATGGTGAAGACGGGAGAATGTCCACCGGCGGATAGCGTTTATGCTTACGCCAACAGCCTGCAGCGCACCGTCGCCACCGCGCAGTTCTTCATTACCGGCGCGTTCCCGGGCTGCGATGTGCCCGTGCACCATCAGGAAAAAATGGGCACCATGGACCCGACATTCAATCCGGTGATTACCGATAACTCGCCGGAATTCCGCGAAAAAGCGCTCAAGGCGATGGAGTCCGAGCGGCAGAAAATGCAGCTTGGTGAAAGCTACAAGCTGCTGGAGCAGATGACCAACTACGCCGACTCGCCGTCCTGCAAAGAGAAAAAGGTCTGCTCGCTGGCGGACGCGAAAGATACCTTCAGCGCCGACTATGAAAAAGAGCCTGGCGTATCCGGGCCGCTGAAGGTGGGTAACTCGCTGGTGGACGCTTTCACGCTGCAGTATTACGAAGGCTTCCCGGCCGACCAGGTGGCCTGGGGCGAAATCAAAACCGACCAGCAGTGGCGCGTGCTGTCGAAGCTGAAAAACGGCTATCAGGACTCGCTGTTTACCTCTACCGAGGTGGCGCAAAACGTGGCGAAACCGCTGGTGAAGTATATCGATAAAACGCTGGTCACCGAGCAGGCGAAAGCGCCTAAGATCACCCTGCTGGTGGGGCATGATTCGAACATTGCTTCCCTGCTCACCGCCCTCGATTTCAAACCGTACCAGCTGCACGACCAGCAGGAGCGCACCCCGATTGGCGGCAAGATTGTCTTCCAGCGCTGGCATGACAAAAATGCCAACCAGGAGCTGATGAAAATTGAGTATGTCTATCAGAGCTCAGAGCAGCTGCGCAACGCCAGCGTGCTGTCGCTGCAGTCTCCGGCGCAGCGCGTGACGCTGGAGCTGAAGGGCTGCCCGGTGGATGCGAACGGCTTCTGTCCTGTTGATAAATTCAATGCGGTGATGAATAACGCGGCGAAGTAAAGGAGAACCCCCCGCGTGATGGCGGGGGGAAACGCTTAAACGTTTTTACGTTCGATGGTTTGCTCACCCCAGAAGAGCGAGTCTTTGTCCGTTTTTTCGAAGGCGCGCACCAGCACTTCATCGTTGCCTTCTTCCCAAATCTGCTCTGCCAGCTTTTCATCGTATTTCGCGACTTCAAAGATAGCTTCGGCAATCTCCGGAGAGGTGTTGCGTAAACTTGCCCATTCGCCCACGTGGTGAGCTTTGGATTCTTGAGTTGGCATGCTTGTCCTCCTGTTGGGTGTTAGCCGTTGAGTTTTTTGGCCAGACCCGCGACGTATTCACCCTGATAGCGGGCGATAGACAGTTCTTCATTGCTTGGCTGGCGTGAACCATCCCCACCGGCAATGGTGGTTGCACCGTACGGCGTACCGCCGCGCACCTGGGAAATATCAAACAGCTCCTGCGCGCCGTAGCCAATTGGCACAATCACCATCCCGTGATGAGCAAGGGTAGTCCAGGTTGAGGTAATCGTCTGCTCCTGACCGCCGCCGGTCCCGGTAGAGCTGAATACGCTGGCGAGTTTGCCGTAGAGCGCCCCGGATGCCCAAAGTCCGCCGGTTTGATCGAGGAAGGTGCGCATCTGGCCTGACATATTGCCGAAGCGGGTTGGGGTGCCGAAGATAATGGCATCATAATCCGCCAGCTCCTGCGGGGTGGCGACCGGGGCGTTTTGTGTTTTTCCCCCGGCTTTCGCGAAGGCTTCTGCCTGCATGGTTTCCGGTACGCGTTTCACCACAACCTCAACGCCGTCAACCCTGTTTGCACCTTCTGCTACCGCGTGAGCCATGGTTTCAATGTGTCCATACATGGAATAATAGAGCACCAGAACTTTTGCCATTTTGCTTCACTCCTCGTTGGTTTCTCTGACAGCGGATCGCTGCGCTCTTTTAAAGATATGTCATCACAGCCAGACTGCAAAAATGAACGCCATTTATTTGATTTATAACAACATGAGGAGAAAAATGGCTTTGTAGCAAAATGATACAACTTTCCCGGTGCGGATTTTTAAAATGATAAGAAAGGCTTATGAATTACCGCCGCGTCATCTCACCCGAAAGACTGAGATCATGTTGCAGGATATTACCTTCGGCTTGCCGGATAACCTCATTCCACTAAGCTTAGTTTCACGCGGCACAGATAAAGGCGTTGTCTTTGAGCCGCGAGGTGAAAGAATCCTCTTTTACTGAATGCAATATGATGTCTAATGTTTCACACTCTGGAGGTTAGAGATGGCAAACCATCGTGGTGGTTCAGGTAATTTCGCAGAAGACCGTGAAAGAGCATCAGAAGCAGGCCGTAAAGGTGGCCAGCATAGCGGGGGGAATTTTAAAAATGACCCTCAGCGCGCATCTGAGGCTGGCAAGAAAGGGGGGAAAAACAGCCATGGCGGTAATAAGTAATTCGCCGGGTTGACTCCCTGCCGCCGGGTTTCCCCCGGCGGTTTTTTTTATTTCTGCAACATTGAACTGTAACCAAAGGCAACGCACACTACAGAATTGTTCTCATTTCCTGGTGCCGCATGTCTGTCTCACGCTTTAAATTCTCCGTAAAACCACAGGAAGCCATCCTCATTCTCATCACCATGTTTTGGGGCGGGACGTTTCTGGCCGTTCAGTACGCGGTGACCCTCAGCGATCCGTTCTTCTTTGTCGGCCTTCGCTTTGCGACGGCGGCGTTAGCCGTGGGGCTAATATCCCTTAAAACGCTGCGGGGTCTGACGCTGAAAGAGCTTAAGGCGGGCGTGGCGATTGGGGTGGCGATAGCCATGGGCTACAGCCTGCAGACGTGGGGATTGCAGACCATCTCCAGCAGCAAATCCGCGTTTATCACTGCCATGTATGTGCCGCTGGTGCCGCTACTGCAATGGCTGTGCCTGGGGCGGCTGCCGGGTCTGATGTCCTGTATTGGCATCGTGCTGGCGTTTATCGGTCTGATCTTACTGGCCGGGCCGGAAAACAATCTTCTGGCGCTGGGGCCGGGCGAGATCATTACCCTGATTGGGGCGATTGCCATTGCGGCGGAGATTATTCTCATCAGCGCGTGGGCGGGCAAGGTCGACGTCAAACGGGTGACGGTGGTGCAGCTCGCCACGGCCTCGCTGGTGGCCTTTGCGACGATGGTGCCGGCAGGGGAGTCCGTGCCGCCGATGTCCACGGGCCTGGTCGTGGTGGCGCTGGGGCTGGGGATTTTCAGCGCCATTATCCAGGTCACCATGAACTGGGCGCAGCGCAGCGTATCGCCAACGCGAGCAACGGTCATCTACACCGGCGAGCCGGTCTGGGCAGGGATTTTTGGGCGACTCGCCGGGGAACGTCTGCCGCTGCTGGCCCTGGTGGGCGCGGCGTTTATTGTCGCCGGGGTGCTGGTGAGCGAGTTGAAGCTCAGAAAGCGTCGGAACCCGGTGAGCGACATGACTGCTGAAGAAGGTTTAGATTGAAAAAATAGACGGGTTTATCTACGATGTGTACGGATAAATACCGTACACGGTGAAGTAAACCATGCCAGCACTGAAAAAACAGCGTATCGATCTTCGCTTAACGGACGAAGACAAAACAATGATTGAAGAAGCGGCAGCGATGACGAATCAAACGATCACCCAGTTTATGGTGAACAGTGCGTCAGAGCGGGCAGCGGAAGTCATCGAGCAGCACCGCCGTCTCGTATTAAACGAAGCATCCTGGAATGCGGTGATGGATGCCATCGACAATCCACCAGAGCCAAATGAACGCCTGAAGCGAGCGGCGAAACGTCTTCGAAACATGGAGTGAAGCGTCGTGGACAATCTCACGATCGAAATGTTTTCAGAGGGAAAAGACTATGATTTCAGGGACTTCGATTGTGGTGAACCCTCGCTAAATGTCTTCCTCACAGAACATCTGTTGCGTCAGCACAATGGGCGTATTTTACGAGGCTATTTGCTTAAAGATCGCGATGGTCCGCGAGTCCTGGGCTATTACACGTTGTCTGGTAGTTGCTTTGAAAAAGCGATGCTGCCTTCTAAGACTCAGCAGCGTCGGATCCCTTATAGCAACGTACCGAGCGTAACGCTGGGGCGCCTGGCGATACATAAAGACTTACAGGGGCTGGAGTGGGGAACGACGCTCGTCACGCATGCCATGCGAGTTGTCTATCTGGCATCGCAGGCGGTGGGTGTACACGGAATATTTGTTGATGCACTCAACGACCAGGCAAAACAATTTTATCTGAAGCAGGGCTTTATTCCGCTGACGGGTGAAAACAGCCATTCTCTTTTCTTTCCTACAAAATCTATCGAACGACTGTTTGAGCAGGCGTGATTGCCTGACATAAAGGTGTTCTTAGCGAACATAAAGGTCGGGTAAGGCGTCGCCGTCACCCGACATTGAGATTTCACGACTCCTGACGCACCACCTCGCCCTGCGGCGCAGCGGCCATCCGGCGGCTCAGCAGGGCGTTAAGCAGGATCGCGCCGAAGGTCGCCGTGCCAATCCCGCCGATCGTAAACCCGCCCAGCGTCAGGGCAAAATCGCCCGCGCCCAGCACCAGCGTAACGGCCACCATAATCAGGTTGCCGTTCTGGCTGAGATCGACCCGATGCTGCACCCAGATCCGCGCGCCAGCCACGGCGATCAGTCCAAACACCACGATTGATGCTCCGCCGATGACCGGTGACGGAATGGTATGGATCAGCGCGCCGAATTTCGGCGAGAAGCCGAGCAGCATCGCCATCACTGCCGCCGCCACGAAGACCAGCGTCGAATAGACTTTGGTCACCGCCATCACGCCGATATTCTCGGCATAGGTGGTAACGCCGCTGCCGCCCACGGAACCGGAGAGCATGGTCGCCAGCCCGTCGCCGACGAACGCGCGGCCCATGTACGGGTCCATGCTGCGTCCGGTCATTCCCGCGACCGCCTTCAGGTGGCCCAGATTTTCCGCCACCAGGATAACGGCGACGGGGGCGATAAGCATCATCGCCTGGGTGTTAAAGGTGGGGGAGGTGATCTGCGGCAGGCCGAACCAGGCGGCCTGATGCAGCAGCGTAAAATCAACCGGCTTGCCGAGACCAAAAACGTTCGCCAGCAGGGCATATACCAGACAGGCGACAATCAACCCGACCAGGATCAGCAGCCGCTGGATCATGCCCCGCGTGAAGACCGCCACCAGACCGATGCACAGCACGGTCACGACGGCCATCCAGCTTTCAAAGGGCGAGCCGGAGACGCTTTTCACCGCAATCGGCGCAAGGTTCAGACCGATCGCCATTACTACCGCGCCGGTGACGACGGGGGGCATCATGCGTTCGATCCAGCGCGTGCCGATCTTCATCACCACCAGACCAATCAGGGTATACACCAGACCGCAGGCGATGATGCCGCCGAGGGCCACGCTCAGGTTGGGGTTGATTCCCTGGCCGTTAAACCCGGTGGTGGCGATGACCACCCCGACAAAGGCGGCGCTGGAGCCGAGATAGCTGGGCACGCGCCCGCCGGTGACAAAAAAGAACAGCAGGGTGCCGATACCGGACATCAGAATCGAGAGGTTGGGATCGAGTCCCATCAGCATCGGCATTAGCACCGTGGCGCCAAACATGGCGACCGCGTGCTGGACGCCCATCACCATCGTCTGCCCGAGCGGGAGGCGTTCATCCGGCGCGACCACGCCAGCTTCTGTGGAGGTCGATTTCAACTGCCAGTGGGGAAATCCGAACATGGTCTGTCTCCTTAGAGCGCCTTAACAGGCGGGTCGCATTAGCGCGTGGTAGCCGCGGTCAAACCACACCAGCCCTTGCGGCGCCGGGTGGCGAATAATCGAAACGATGTCGCAGAACAAAATGTCATGGGTGCCGACGCTCACCACCTGGCTGATGCGGCAGTCAAACGAGGCCAGCGCATCCTCCAGACGCGGACATCCGGTGTCGCCCGTTTGCCAGCGGGCGGCGGCGAAGCGTTCTTCCATTGGCGTTTTGCCGCCAAACAGGTTTGAGAGCGGCTCCTGTCCGGCGCTGAGGGTATTCACGCAAAGGGTGCGGTTTTCGCTGAACGTCGGCCAGACGGACGCGCCGCGGTTCAGGCACACCAGCAGGGTGGGTGGTGAATCCGTAACGCTGCACACCGCGCTGGCGGTGAAGCCTGCCAGCCCCGCCGGGCCGTCGGTGGTGATGATGTTCACCGCCGCGCCAACGCAGGCCATGGCGTCGCGAAAGGTTTGCTTATCCGGTGTCGTCATGATCGCTCCTTACGCCAGCCCGCAGGCATCGTCGAAGGTCAGGCGCGGCAGGCGCCCGTAAAGTTTGCCCGGGTCGCCGTAGCCAATGTTGATCAGAAGATTGCTTTTAAGCGTCGTGCCGGTGAAAAAGGCCTCGTCGACCTTTTGGCGGTCAAAGCCCGACATCGGGCCGGTGTCCAGCCCCAGCGCGCGACAGGCGAAAATCATGTACGCGGCCTGCAGCGAGCTGTTGCGAAAGGCGGTCTCTTCCGCCAGCGCGGGGCTTGCGGTAAACCAGCTTCTGGCATCGCCGTGCGGGAACAGTTCAGGCAGGCGCTCGTAGAATTCACCGTCCCAGGCCACAATCGCCGTGACCGGGGCGGTGAGCGTTTTCTCCAGGTTGCCGCTGGAGAGCGCCGGGCGCAGCTTCTCTTTTCCCTCCGCGCTTCGCACAAACACAATGCGCGCAGGGGAGCAGTTGGCCGAGGTTGGCCCCCATTTCATCAGGTCGTAGATTTCGCGCAGCGTCTCGTCGCTGACGGCAATATCCTGCCAGCCGTTATGGGTGCGGGCGCCGGTGAACAGCGTTTCCAGCGCGGTGGGATTAATGGCTTCGCTCATTACAGCTCCTTATAAAGCGGGTTCATGACTGTGCAGCAGGCTGGCCAGCCCGTTAAGCAGCAGGGTGTTAAAGGTGTCCGGCTCGGTGACGTTGCAGGCATGGCCGCCCTGACGCATCACCGCGCTGTGGCTGTGCGGGATGGCCGCCTGCAGCTCAGACGAGCAGACAGAGGGCACCAGCATGTCGTCGGCGGAACAAATGATCTGGACCGGGCAGCGGATGCGCGCGGCGTGGCGGCTGAAGTCGGCCTTTTTCAGGGCGCTGAGCCGGTGCAGCAGGTTGGCTTTTCCCTGAAAGTGGGCCAGCGCCAGCGCTTCTTCGGCCTCCAGACGGGGGGCGCGAGCGGCCATCCAGTCTGCCGGGTAGAGAAACAGCGGCTGCGCCTCAACCCATGCCTGCGGGCCGCCGTAATGCAGCAGGCGCTCGCGGATCTGAAAGCAGCGGCGGGTATGCGCGCTGAGGGTCAACCAGCCGTTGACGCATACCAGCGCGGTGAGGGCGTCGGGGTGGTCGAGGGCCAGCTGCAGGCCGACCAGTGCCCCCAGCGCATGGCCGACGACGCTGTAGCGGGCAATCCCGGCCTCAGCCAGCGCCTGGGCCAGTTCGTCCGCCATCTGTGCCAGGCTGTATCCTTCCGGCAGGGCGTCGGGGTTAGTGCCCGTTCCGCGCTGGTCATAGCACACCACCTGATACTCGGGTTCCAGCGCGGCCAGCTGGGGCAGCCAGTAGCTGCCGCTGCCGCCGAGACCGGCAATAAGGACCACCACGGGCGCACCCTCATACGGGGGCGGTGAGACGGAGAGTTTCATGGCCGCCTCACTTCGCGATGTGCGCAACGGTGGCGATCTCAACCAGCGCGTCTGGCTTCACCAGCCCGCACTGAATGCAGAACCGGGCCGGCTTATCGCCGGGGAAGAACTCCGCGTAGATTTCATTAATCGCGGCGTAGTTTTTCCAGTCGGTGATAAAGATGCTGTTGAAGGTCACGTCTTCCATCGTGCCACCCGCCGTTTCGATCACGGTTTTGATCGTCTCCAGCACGTGGCGGGTTTGCGCCTTTGGGTCGTTGATAAACACCACGTTGTTGTCTTTATCAAACGGCAGCGTGCCGGAGACATACACCACGCCGTCGGCGAGGGTGCCGGGGACAAACGGGGCGATGGGCGTGCTGGTGCCCGGCGGGATGATTACGGATTTCGGCATCGTGTGTCTCCTCAGGCGATACGGGCGAGCGGAGGATTCAGGGCGTCGCAGAACTCCGCAACGTTACTGACCCAGCCAAAAAAGGTTTCGATATTGAACAGGGCCGCCTTCTGGGCGAATTCCGGCCCGGCCTGATGGGTCGCGTCTTCCAGCACCACGCCGAAATACTCCAGGAAAAAGCCGTCGCGCAGGGTCGACTCCACGCAGACGTTGGTGGCAATGCCGGTGAAGACCAGGTGGCGAATGCCCCGGCTGCGCAGCAGGCTGTCGAGCGGGGTGTTGAAAAAGCCGCTGTAGCGCGGTTTCGGCAGGACGATATCGTCCGCCTGCGGGACCAGCTCATCCACCAGCTGATAATCCCAGCCGCCTTTCGCCAGCAGCTTGCCCTGCAGTTCGGGCCGCTTGCGCATGGTTTTCAGGGCGTTCGACTTGTGGAAGTTGGGCGAGCCGGGGCCACCGGCCTCAACGTACTGGTCATCCCAGCCGTTCTGGAACCATATGATAAGCATGCCCGCAGCGCGCGCGGCGGCGACGGCGGTTTTGATATTCGCTACCACAGGCTGCGTAGCGGAGACGTCGAAGCCCGCCAGATCAAGATAACCACCGGGGCTGGCGTAGGCGTTTTGCATGTCCACCACGATCAGCGCGCTCTGCTGTGGCGCGAAGGTAATGGCTTCCGGGCGTGCGTTAAGGGTTGTCATTACGCTACCTCCTTCGTGAAGGCAGGGATGTGGGCGCGGCACTGCATCAGCGGCTGGATGCGCTCGCCGAAGGTCTCCACGCCGGTGAGGAAGTCATCGAAGGTCAGCAGGACGCCTTCTGCACCGGGAACGGCCGCCACTTCGTCCAGCATCCTGGCGACGCTGGCGTACGAGCCGACCAGCGTGCCCATGTTGATATTGACCGCGGAGGTCGGGTCGGCCATCTGGCGAACGTTGGTATCCGCCCCGGAGCGGGTGTCCTTCTGGCTCTGCTCGGTAAGCCAGTTCAGGGCCTCCTCGTCGGCGCCCTCCTTATAGCGCTGCCATTTGGCGCGTGCGGCCTCGTCGGTTTCGTCGGCAATGACCATAAACAGCACGTAGGAGCCCACGTCGCGCCCGGTCCTGTCGGCGGCCTCTTTCATGCGCGCAGCGGTCGGGGCGAAGGCGGCAGGCGTGTTAACGCCTTTACCGAAGCAGAAGTTAAAGTCCGCGTATTTCGCCGAGAACTCCATTCCCGCGTCGCTCTGCCCGGCGCAAATCACCTTCATCGGCACCGACGGCTGCGGGCTGACGCGGCAGTCGTTCATGGTGAAGAAGTCGCCCTTGAAATCGCTTTTGCCGGTACCCCACAGATCGCGCAGGACCTGCACGTACTCGGTCAGGTAGTCGTAGCGACGCGAGAAGTAATCGTCACCCGGCCAGAGCCCCATCTGCTCGTACTCGGGTTTTTGCCAGCCGGTCACCAGGTTGACGCCAAAGCGTCCGCCGGAGATGGAGTCGATGGTGGAGGCCATGCGCGCCACGATCGCCGGGGGCAGGGTGAGGGTGGCTGCGGTGGCGTAGATCTGGATCCGCGAGGTGACCGCCGCCAGGCCCGCCATCAGGGTAAAGGACTCCAGGTTGTGGTCCCAGAATTCGGTTTTGCCGCCGAAGCCGCGCAGCTTGATCATCGAAAGCGCAAAGTCGAAATGGTAGTGCTCCGCTTTCTGCACGATGGCTTTATTCAGCTCAAAGGTCGGCATGTATTGCGGTGCAGTGGTCGAGATAAGCCAGCCGTTGTTGCCGATGGGTACAAATACGCCAATTTTCATCACGAACCTCTCTTCATCTCTGTATAGGGTGAAAGTCAGACGTGGCGCTGCATCCTGCATATCCTGTTCAGCCTCGTGAAAAGAGTTTTGCAAAGGGGATGCCAGTTTTTAAAATGGCTTTGTTGTTAATGTGTTAACGCGAGGTTGGCGAATAGAGTGCAAATAAAGTGGACTAAATGGTCAAAAGAAATGCACGCAAAGCAGGCAACGGTGCGCGATGGCGGTGCAGGGATTGGGGAGCGGGTCGTCCGCAGTGAGCGAAGAGCGGGCATGGACAGGAGGATGCTGATATTATTTCCAGCAGTGTATTACTGTTTCCACTAGAGGATACAAATGGAATACCAAGTGTCATTGCAGAAAATATTGTCAGATGACCCTGTAAGAATGAAGATCCTATATGCGGTTCGAGCACTGGAACTCAATGATGGTTGGATCGGTGCGGGATTTGTACGAGAACTTACATGGGTATGGGCTAAGTCCTGTATCTGGTGATGTTAATGTCGTTTGGTTTGACTGTGAACACTGTAGCGCAGAGCATGATAGCTACCTGGAAGACAGGCTTAGGCAACAATTACCTTCGTTAGACTGGTCGGTGAAGAATCAAGCCAGAATGCATCAACGGAATTGTGATCATCCCTATACCTCAACGGAAAATGCTTTATTGCACTGGCCTGAAACATCTACGGCCGTGGCTGTCAGATTGGGGAAGAGAGGCCTCGATATCACTGCGCCTTATGGATTTTCTGACTTATTTGAACTGCGTTTACGACCGACTCCTGCATTTGAACGTGAAAAGTTGGACTCTTTCAAACAACGGGTCACTACAAAGCAATGGTTGAAACGTTATCCCAGGTTACAGCTCATCGTCTCCTTATAACCACAATATACAAATATCCAAGCTCTTGCGGCTCGACCGTGTCATTGACAGTCCGCTCCTGGCACAAAGCTTACCCCGTCAGGGCTTTAAGAGCAGTTAAGAGCGAGAAGCGGGAGTTTACAGTTGTTCTCATTGCTGATGACGGCCGCACCCGTAGCAGGATAGGAGGTGTTGTCACTCAATCTATCCAGGGGACAGGTTCACCAATATACGTGTGTGTACAGCAGCGGCAAGTCACTTTAACGTCCTTTCTCGTAATTGAAGGGTTTACCTGTTGCAGAATTCCATTCTCATCAACAAACAAACCCGGGTAAAAAC
>NZ_CAMFKT010000028.1:0-47158 GCF_945957325.1 Enterobacter sp. PL1 | reverse complement strand
TTAGCAACTTGCGGAAATTAGGAACCTGGCCCATTTCATTTATTCCGGCAAACAATACGCAGGGCGTAAATGCCTGCATGACGCCGGAAATGATTATCCGCTTTGATGTCGATACCAGCAAACTGCCGGAAAACTGGAAGACGGGCCGCTGCCTGATCCTCGAAACGCTTATCCCCGGCGCGACCGTCACCTACAACCAGGATGATGAGCGCCTGGATGTCACCGTTCCGCAGGCGATGCTGCTCAATACACCAGAGGGTTATATCAGCCCTGAACTATGGGATGACGGTGAACCTACCCTCATGGCCTCCTACGCGCTGAGTGGTTCAAGCACGCGCAACCGTGAGTTAGGTGAAACCAGCAACTATCTCTTTGGTAACCTGCAAACCGCTATGACGCTCGGTGCGTGGCGTTTTGTAACCTATGACACCCTGAACCTCGGCAATGATATTGAGGATGAAGGGGTCGATCATCTGCAGGCATTTGCCAGCCGGGGAATTGCGGCCTGGCAATCTGAAGTGGTGCTGGGCGATCTCAACACCAGCGGGGAGATGTTTGATACAACGGCCATTCGCGGCGTCAGACTCGCCACCGACGATCGCATGCTGCCGGATTCCGTGCGCAGCTATGCGCCTGTCGTTCGTGGTTTTGCCAACAGCAACGCGACGGTCACCATCAAGCAGTCTGGCAGTACCCTCTATGAAAAAGTGGTTCCCCCAGGCGAGTTTGCCATCAGCGATCTCTATGCAACGGGCTACAACGGCGATCTGGAAGTCACCGTCAAAGAGACCGATGGCACCATCAATACCTTTACCGTCCCCTACTCCAGCGTTCCGCAGCTGCTGCGCGAAGGCTATTTTCGCTATTCGGTCTCCTCGGGTGAAATCCGCAACACATTTCTTGCCGATGATCCGTGGATGACGGAAGGCACGCTTCAGTACGGTTTGCTTAATAATCTGACCGGTTACGTAGGCGCTCAAACCGCGTTTGATGGCGATTACAACGCCCTGCTGGGTGGTGTGGCTATCAATACCCCGCTGGGGGCATTAGGCCTGGACGTTACCCGCTCTTATACGAACTTTAACTCCAGCACCGGGAACGATGACTGCGGCTCACTGTGTGACATGTCCCTGCGTATCAGCCTTGCTAAAAATCTTTCCGAAACCGGGACAAATTTCAGCCTGGTGGGTTACCGCTACTCCAGTAAAAATTACTACTCGCTGTCGGATGCCGTCAGCGTGAAGCAGGCGCTGGAACATGGTAACGACCGATATTTACCCGAACGCTATCGTGAACGCCTGGAAGCAAACATCAACCAGATGCTGCCTGCGGGTTGGGGAAGTTTCTACGTCAGTGGTTTCATCGGCAACATCTGGAACGATGAACTGGGCCGCACGGAAAAATCCAACTACGCGCTGGGATACAACAACCGGTTTGGCTCGTCGACCTGGGGCATTTCGCTTGGCCGAACCAACAATGAAGACGGTGGTCACGACGATACGATCTACCTGAGCGTATCTATGCCGCTCGGCCATCGTTATGAAAAACAGGCTCGCCTGGGAGCAAACTTTAGCTACAACAGTGATGAGGCCACCATCCGCACCTCGCTCAGCGGCTCGGCCGGCGAGCGATCGCAGTATGGCTTTAGCGGCTACTTCAGCGAGTCCAGCAGGCCGGAAACCAACTTCGGTACCAACCTGTCTTATGTGGGCGATAGCGCTTCCGGCGGCGTCGCGTTCAGCCAGTCCCTCCATAGCTTCATGGGCGGTTTGAACATGAACGGTGGCGTGGTTGTGCACCGTGGCGGTATCAATTTGACCCCAACGTTAGGCGACACCATTGGCGTGATAGAGGCCAAAGGCGCTGAAGGGGCAAGAGTTTACCCTGATTCAAATGCGGTCATTAAAGATAACGGCTACGGGATTGTCGGCTATCTGACGCCTTACAGATACAACGATGTCTTCATTGATCCAAAAGGTACATCAATGAGTGTCGATGTAGAGGATACGCGTAAGAGCATTGTGCCAACCGCCGGTGCCGCCGTGCATATCAAAATGGAAACACAGCAGAAGCAACAGACCTTTGTGCGCTTCACACATGCCTCCGGGCAAAAGATCCCCTTCGGCGCATCCATTACCGATGGTAGCAATACCACGCTCGGTATGGTCGGACAGGGTGGCCTGGCAATGCTGACCTTACCTGAACCTGGCAAGCCGATCGTTATTAAATGGAACAGTAATAAGGTGATGAACGCGTGCTCAGCAGATGTCAATCACCTTTCTGATAACAGAAAAACCCGCGACATGAATAAAGCCGCCTCCTTTAATGCAATAGATATTATCTGCAAAGGCCTTTAACAGAAAATGAATAAATACATTACTACTCTGCTTTATCTCGTTTTATTATCCGTTTTATGGATGTTTACCCTTGAAGCAAAAGCCTCAGCGTGCAGACTCGAAGGCGTGGAAAAGGTTTTAAATATTACAGACGACATTACGTTAAACCCTGCGGATAAAGGCTCCACTGGAACGGTCTTATGGTCGAAAACGTATACTGCACCTAACATCAAATATATCTGTGATGAATCAACGCAAACGCAGTGGCACACCGCTTACAGCCGAAATTATCTCTCTTCCTCGGTAGATAAAGTCTATACAACCGAAATTCCGGGTATCGGTATTCGGATGAAATGGCCAGCCAACGCAGGGAACACCTGGGTGCCGGGTAACTCCGGCTCTCCGGTGACCTGCAGCCCGAGCTGTTCTATCGACAACAGCACCGTATTGGTAGAGTTCGTGCAGACAGGTAATATTAATCAGGGAGAATCCGAGATCCCTGCCGGCGAAATGGTTAACGTAAAAGTCAAACCTTTGCTCACGCCAGAGGATGCGCTTCGTATTCTTACTATCAATTTCTCAGCGCCAATTAAAGTAAATACGCGTTCATGTTCCATTTATCCCTCGTCGACCAACGTCGATTTGGGGACCTACAGTATTGCCTCATTCCAGAACACGCTAAATTATCAAGGTGATAAAAAGGACTTTTCTATTACCATCACATGCCCGGAACAGGCACAAGTTGGCTTAACTTTCTCTTCCCTGATCAATACCAAATTCGCATCAATGAACGGTCTTTTGGGCGTCGAGACCGGCGAAGGCTACGCGAAAAATTTCGCGATTATGGTTTACGAAAAATCCAGCCCTTATGTCTCATCGGCCCTTGTTCTTGGAAAAGAATACCCTTTCCAGGTTTCATCCCGCTTAACTAAAAACTATCAGGCCCAGATTTTCGTTCCTGCCGAGGTTAATCGCGAAAACTCATTAAGTGCTGGCAGGGTGGTCGGCGCAATTCAATACACCATGGCTTTAAGATAATTATCAAGGAGAGATTCGTGCTTCAGCGTTTTTCAAAATATGCACTTTTATTAGTGCCGTTCATTCCTGTGGCTCACGCTACGGCGGCACTCCCTGGTCAGCAAAATAAACAGGAACTGGATCGTCTCGAAAGACAAACCAGCCAGGCATTAATAGAAGAAGCCAAGCGGACCGAGCAGTTAATCCAGCAACAAAAAAAAATGCGCGAAGCCGGAGATGAAACCCTGGCCAGCAGCGACTCGAACTGGAAATTTCAGGTCAATCATATTGTCATCCTTGATGATACGCAGTTTGACAACTCACCGCAGCGTCAGGCGATTATCGATCGCTATGAGGGCAAAATGCTCGGTCGAACAGAAATATTTGAACTGGCCAAAGAACTGACCGATTTTTATATTTCTCGTGGTTATGCCACGACGCTGATTGGTGTTGAGCCCGGTAATATCAAAACGGGCACACTCTCTCTGCGGGTGATGTGGGGAAAAATACACGATCTTAAGGTTAACGGGCAAGCGCCGTCCTTCCGTGAACGCACGCGCATGTTCACTGCCTATCCTTTTGCGAAAGACAAGATTCTGAACATGCAGGATGTCGATCAAATGGTCGAAAACCTGCTGCGCGTTTACCCTAACGACAATATTGAAATTCAACCGTCTGTTATAAACAGCTATTCCGATCTTAATCTGCTGCACGTGCCTGCATTCCCTCTTTCGGTCACCGCGGGTCTTAACAACTCTGGCTTTAAGGCTGACGGCTGGCAGCAGTATTATGGCAGCGTAACCGCTAAAAACATTGCCGGCATCAATGATATTTTCAACGTTTATTATTCATGGAATAACCTGAAGAATAACCAGGATAATCAGGATTCGTGGTCAACGAGTTACAGCATCCCACTGGGTTATTGGTCGTTTGACGCGCTTTATTACAAATCCAGCTACGACAAAACGCTTGCCGGCAATAACGCCAGCTACGCTTCTGACGGAGATTCTGACCGTGCTTCTCTGCGTGTCAGCCGCATGCTCGGCCGTAACGCCACGGGTAAAACCAGCTGGTGGGCAAAAGTTGAAAGACGTAATAGCAACAACAGCATTGAAAACCAGCGTATAGACGTCAGCTCTAAAACCTATACCTCGATTTCGTCGGGCGCTACCTGGGTCGGCGCCCTGATGAACGGCTGGTTCTATGGCGATGTGGGCGTGACGGCAGCGGTTCCCTGGTTTGGTTCCGCCTGGAAAAACGATGCCGACCTTAAAGGGTTTGACCTTGATTACGTCAAGTACAACGGCATTGCCAGCTGGACGCGTCCGCTTTTTCAGTCTGGCCGTTTAGGTGGCGTGTATGAACTCAACGCAGGGTTCCAGTACACCCCGAACGTACTGGTTAGCGATGCAAAATTAACGCTGGGCGATGAATTCACCGTACGCGGCTTCAAGGACGATAGCCTGCTGGTTGATAGCGGCGGCTGGATCGCCAATACCCTGCAGTTTCCATTCGATGTTGGCGTCGGCGGTATCTATCAGCTTATTCCCTATGTAGGTTATGACCTGGGCTTTGCCAAAGATAATTGCCCGAAAGGCGTCAACGTATGTGATAGCCAATTCATGATGGGTGGCTCTGTCGGGATTAAAGCTACCGGTAGCCATTTTTCAACGTATGTCCTCGCGGGCTGGCCTATAAAAAAACCAGATTCACTGGAAGAGAATACCGTCGATAACACGGTCGTTTATTACAAGATGGAAGTAACGTTCTAATTTAAGGAATTTTTATGAGCAATAATAAAACCTCAAAAACGAAGCTAACCGCAGGGAATTTGCATAAACACCTTTGCCCACTTTTTATTTCAATAGCGGGTATTCTCGCAGCTAATGCCGAAGCCGCAACGGTGCCGGATGCCAGCCAGAGTAAAGGGCCAACAATGGGTCAGGCGGCTAACGGCACGCCAGTCGTGAATATCACCGATCCGAATGCGAAAGGCGTCTCGCATAATAAATTCGACCAGTTTAACGTTGATAAAAATGGCCTTATTTTTAACAACAGCATGCAGGATGGTGTGTCTAAGATCGGGGGTTACACGGTTAAAAACGCCCAGCTTGAGCATGAAGCAAAAGCAATTATCAGTGAAGTGACGGGAGCCCAGGCGTCCTATATTAACGGGACGATGGAAGTCTTCGGCAGAAAAGCGGACGTGATCGTTGCTAACCAAAACGGTATTAGCGTTAACGGCGCCACCACCATTAATGCCAACAGCCTGACGCTGAGTACCGGTAAGGTGCAGATGAAAGAGGACGGCAACTATAAACTAGCTGTTGAAAAAGGCACCGTGTCTCTCACAGGGCAAGGCATTTCTACCGAAGGGCTAAGCTACTTCGACATTGTCAGCCGAAGTGCAAAACTGGAAGGTGAAATTGCCGGCCAGGCGGACGTTAAGGTAGTTGCCGGGCAGAACGATTACGATCTCTCCAGCCGCCAGCACACGACTCGCGCCACGGGTGACGGCCATACGCCGGATGTCGCGATTGACGGTCGGGCGATGGGGTCAATGTACGGTGGTAAAATTCAGCTTATCAGCACCGAATCCGGCGCAGGCGTCCGTCATGAGGGCAGTATTATTGCCACGGGTGACATTGAGATCAGTGCGAACGGCGACGTGACGCTGACAGGTTTACGCAGCGATAAAAATGTCACTGTCAGCGGCAACAATATTGCCCTGAACAAAAACAGCAGCGGCACCGGAAGTACAGAAGCGCAAAATAATATTATCCTGCATGCGCTCTCTGGCATGACGGTGAATAACGACGTTATCTCCCGTAACGGCACAATCCGAATTGATGCCTCAACCCTGCTGCAAAATACGGCTGCTATCATTGCGCAAAACAGTGCCACAACAGCGGTACCCGCCATTCAGATTAATGTTGCCGGGCAGTACACCCTTTCCGGAAAACTAAAAGCGCTGGATGCTAACGGCGCTGTCATTTCCGGTGGCGTCGTGACGTTAAAAAATGGCGATTTTGTCGTCATCCAGAATGGCCAGCAGGTGCCCTTCAGCACCCTCGTCTCCGATGCGGAGATCGTCAGCAACAGTGGTAATGTCAACGTTACCGCGGGCAGCATGACTAACAATGAAGGCGTTATTCTCGCGAAGAAAGGAACGCTGCAGTTCAACCTGACCGGTGCGTTTGAAAACAAGGGTTCCGTCAGCGCCACAGGGGATATCTGGATTGCATCAGGTTCGATGAAGAACAATGGCATCCTGTATGCCAGCAACGCCCAGACGCTGTCTGTCGGCCATCTCGACAACGCAGGCCGCCTCTACGCGGATAAAAACCTGGTTATGACCGCCAGCGCCCTGAACAACAGTGGTCATATTGGCGCTAATAGCGGTGAGATGCGCATTAAGGTCAACGGTGAGGTTTCAAACAGCGGCACCCTGAGCGGTAACGATGCGCTGATCTTCATTGATGCCGACGGTAACATCGTCAACGACGGCACCATTGCCAGCAACAAGCATGACGTGACGGTGGCATCCGGCGGCGACACGCTCAGCAATACCGGACGTATTGCAGGACGTAATGTCTCCACCCAGACCCGTAAAGCCAGTGCAACCGTCAGTAACAGCGGCACCATCAGTGCCAGCGAGAAACTGGCCATCGCAACCGCGAATCTGAAAAACCAGGCCGGCACGCTGAGTGCGACCACTGACATGCAGCTTGATGTCAAAAAAGAGCTACAGAATAGTCAAAAAGGCAGCATTATTGCCGGGAAGAACCTCACCATAAAGGGTGACGGCGCGCTGGCAGTACACAATGACGATGGGCTGATCCAGGGCGATAATATCAATGCCAGCGGAATTTCCACCCTCTCTAACACCCATGACGCGCTGATTGCGGCAAGAGAAACCCTCTCCGTTACAGCGACATCGTTGCTTAACGACGCCTCAACCATTCAGGCCGGTAGCCTGACGCTCGATAACGTCAGCACCGTCGATAACCTTAACGCCGCCACGCTGTATGCCAGCAAGACGCTGCAACTTACCCATCTCAACACGCTGAATAACACCGGCAGTTTTGTGATTTCTGACGGCACGCTGTCACTGTCCGATGTGAACACCCTCAATAACACTGAAGGTGCAACGCTATTCGGTGCTGGAAATACCGCGCTGAGAAACGTAGGTACCCTTAATAACAGCGGCGCATCGATGATTAAATCAGATAATGCGCTCTCGATCGCGACGACCACGACGCTTAATAACAGCAGCGATGCAGTGATTGCCTCTGAGGGCAATCTGAATATCAGCGGCGTGAAGACGTTAAACAACCGCTCGGTGATCATCGGCAATGGCAATATCGCGATCGATGCCGTTGAGGAGCTGAAAAACGACGGTGTGGTTCAGGCAGGTCTGGATCTGATTATTCGCAACGTCAAAAACCTGGCCAACACAGGTGAAGGGCATGTTTTAGCTGCACTGCGTAACCTGACGATTGAAGACGTTGAGTCGCTCATCAACAGCGACGGCGCGGTCATCTCCGCCAATATGCAGACGGTGCTGAACGCCATCGGCGTTCTGACCAACCGCACGGCCGGTGTCATTCAGGCTGTAAACGGCCCGCTGGAGATTGTCGCCAACACGTTGAGCAACATTGGCAGCCTCACCGCAGAGGACGGGCAGCAGTCGGTGTCCACTCTCGTGGCGGGCGGCGACATTACGATCAATGCGCAAAACATGCTTAACACCGAACAGGCGGTGATTGTGTCGACGCAGAGCGATCTGTCAGTTAATGTCGCTAATAATCTGATCAACGCCAATGCAGCGGTACTATCGGGTGCCAACAATACGAACCTCAACGTAGCGGGCGGGACGATTAGCAACGAAAAAAATGCCCTGATCGCCGGGAATAACATCACGATTAATGCCTCGCAGCTGAATAATCATGATTCCGGCACGACCTCTGCCAGAAACGACCTCAACATCCATACCGGTTCATTCAATAACATCAATGGCATCCTCGAAGCGGGTCATGATTTATTGCTCAAGGTAAAAGACTCCATCGCGCTGAATGACAATAACCGCAGTATTCGTGCAGGTCATGATATGACGCTCAGCACGGAAGGTACGCTGTTCAACAACACCATGATGGAAGCCATCGGCAACCTGACGCTCCAGGCAGACGGTAAGGTGATCAACAGCAAGTCTGTGGTCACGGGGGGTGATTTACACATCAACGCTAATGAGGTAATGAACAACAGCAACAGCCTGCTCTGGTCGTTAGGGAAGATGGATATTAATGCCCACGACGGTGCCTTTGTTAACGACTATAACGGCAACGTGCTGAGCATGGGTGACATGTCGCTCATCGCGAAAACGATTATCAACTCCGCCGGGATCATTCGCTCCGAACAGAACATCAATATTGATGCGGCCTCTCTGGAAAACCAGAGCACCTATACGGGTGGCACCATTTCGCAAACCCAAACGCAGGATGCCGTGGGTCAATGGGCCGGTATTGATAATGTGATGACGCAGGTCAGGATTACCACGGTTCTGCACATCCCGGTTCTGGCGTCAGATATCGCTATGAGTAAGCTCGGCGAAATCAGCGCCGGGAAAGATATTAATATTAACCAGCGCGGCATTTTCGACGAAAAAGAGGTTAAAAATAACGGCGGCCTGATCCAGGCGGGACGTGATATCACCATCACGGGTAATCTGCTGAACTCGCCAACCTATACCTCCGAATCCATGTATGACTATCTGAATCTCATCCTTGAGCAACCGATAGTACTGACCGACTACTGGAAGGTGGCAGCAGAGCACTACACGACGCTGACCTTCAACTCGCTCTATCAATACCTTGATTTCATCTTTGGTGACGGCGCACCTGCAACCAAAAGCGGTACCCAGGATCCAAACAGAGAGCGTAGCTATAAATCGCTTCTCGACGCCGCGAATGACTCAACCCAGCTCAACTACGTCATGAGCAAAGTGTTTGGTGAAACGTGGAATTCGCAAGATTACGCGACCCTGAACACGGCATGGCATAACCTGGTAAGCAATGACACCAGCATTACCCCTCTGAAGACGAATATGATCTACTTCGTGCCTTCAGAAAAAGGTGAAATCACGGCGGGTCGTAACTTTACGCACAATGGCGGCACGCTGGATAACGGCCTGGCTAACGCTGGCACAATCAAAGAAAACGCCAAAATTGAGAATATCGACGTGGGTGACTACACCATCGACACCGCCGTCGCGGGCTATGATGTTGCCATCAATACCAAAAAGCTGAATGAACTGGCCATGGGGATCAGCCCACTGCCGACCATCAAGGATTTGGTCTCTCTGCCGGGCATGTTTGAAGTCACTGACGAATTCAAAAAAGCCTCTGAGGCGGCGAAAAACGGTACCGAATACAGCGGCCCGGCCAACCACATCATTCCGATTTTCGAAACGCGCCCGGAAATGATCGATCAGAGCAAGTACAGCGGCTCTGACTACTATTTCGACAAGGTGGATTACACTACCACCGAAACCGTTAACGTCATTGGCGATAACTACTTTATCTCCGAACTGATTCGTCGAGAGATCAGCCGCTCCGTAGGCAGCATGTTTGCGATACGAGACGGTCTTGAAGGCGATGCGCTGGTACAAAACCTGATGGATAACGCCGGTATTGCGGCGAAAAACAGCGATCTAAATCTGGTGGTGGGGCAGCCTCTGAGCGAAGAGCAGCGCAATGGGCTAACCCAGGATATCGTCTGGTTCGTGAGCCAGAACATCAAAGGGACGGAAGTGCTGGTGCCGGTGGTCTACCTTTGCCCTGAAACCCTTAGCCAGCTGGCTAACGGTGATATCAGTAAAGGCACAGCGTCCATTGCAGCCGGAAATAGCCTTTCAGTTGATGCCACCGCCATTAACAACGTGAACGGTACCCTCTCCTCTAAGGGTGACGTCACGCTGAAATCCAAAGGGGATATTAACAACATCAGCAATGCGACAGATGCTGGCATCTCGGCGGGCGGTAACGTCTCAATGACGTCGGAAAATGGCAGCATTGCCTCAAACGGCGCGGCAGTGAACGCCGGTGGCGACATTGACATGAAGGCTGAAAAGGGCGACATCACCCTGACCGCATCTGTCGGACACGGCGAAGACGGCAAGCAGAAGATTCATGCGCACGATGATGGCGTCACCGCAGGCGGCAGTATCAACATGCAGGCGAAAACCATCACTTCCAACGCGGCTGATATTACGGCAGGCCAGGACGTGAATATGAAGGCGAGCGAAGGTGACGTCACCTTCAACGACCTGCATCAGATTGATTCTAACCGTACCATCAATACCGAGATCAACGGTCTGTCCAGCTATACCACCACCGACACCAAAACGGTGACCGGCGAAGCTATCGGCGCAACCGTCAAGGCTGGCGGCAATGTGCAGATTGATGCCAGCAAGAATGTGGTCATCGAAGGCGGCAGCATTGACGCGAAAAGCGGCTCCATCAACGCGGCAGAAAACGTTGAGATAAAGACGTCTGAAAACGTGTCCGCTGAGGAACACACCACACAGTCTCGCCAGTTTGTTGCTGAGGCCGGCATCAGCGGCGCCGGTAAATCCGCCTCGGCTTCCTACGGCAAAAACGACGGCACCACAAAAAATACCACCTCTGGCGACTACACCAGCGCAGGCGGTAATTCTGAAACCTCCGCGATTGGTGCCAAACCGGGCCGCGCACCGATCACCGATACTGCCGGTTTCAGGGTGGGTATGGAAGACACAACCGATACCGTGTCGACCCAGAGCAAGCAGAACACCAACGCGTCCATTAATTTTACCGATTCCGGTTCCGTAAATGCAGGAAAAACGGCGGATATTGGCGGCGCTGACCTCTCCGCCGGAGATAAGCTCAGCATTAACGCGAAGGATGTCGCAAGCACCAAATACGAGGATGAAACCAAAACCACCGTCACACATAAAGACCGCTTTGTCGGTGTTTCAGGTGAGGCCCACAGTGCGGTAGTTGATGCGATCGACAAAACCGGGAATCTCATTGATAAATCGCAGCAAGGCCAGTCGATTAACAGCGGAACCACGACGGCGGAAGTGCTGGGCGATGTGTCCAACATCATGCTAAACGATCTTGCTGGCGGCTCCGTCACTTTCGGCGGGAACACGACAAAAACGAAAGAAACGCGCACCGCAACGGCGGAGAATACCACCAATATTAATGCTAAAAACGTCAGCATTAATTCGACCAACGATACCACGCTCAACGGCGTGAACGTGAACTCGCAGAATACGGAGATCAATGCGGGTGGTAATGTGGACATTAACGCAGCGAAATCAACGACCTCTTACACCAATGAAACCGAAAAACACAAAGGCGGTCTTACCGCAGGCGTGGGAGTGGATATAACCGGCGCAAGCGGCGGTATTTCAGTCGATTACAACGGCAGTACGGAACACGGCTCGGGTAACTCTACGTCGTATAAGAACAGTACTATCAACGGCAACACGGTGACAGTGAACGCTGGCGGTGATATGAACATGAAGGGCGCTAACATCGATGCAGAAAAAGCGGATGTTAACGTTGCAGGCGATATGAATATCACCTCCGTGCAGAATACCGAGCACACCGAAAGCAGCCGCGGTAACTGGGGCGCTTCTGTGGGCATCTCCGTCTCGGCAGCGGGCATCATCCCGAACGCGTCCGTCAACGGGGGCGGCGGCTCTGAAAGTTACGATTCGTCTAAAACAGCGAAGCAATCCGGTATCAATACCAGCGGCGAGCTGAATGTGAAAACCGGAGGCGACCTCAATATGACCGGGGCTAATCTGGTATCTCAGGATGGCACCGGATCGGTGAACGTTGCGGGTGATATCAATGCGAAAACGCTGGAAGACCACGTTGAGCAGGATGGTCTGTACGGCGGTGGCGGCATTGGCCTGAGCAATGGCGTAGTGCCTTCCGGTAACATCTACGTCGACACCGTGGATGAAATTCACTACAACGAAACGCAGAAATCCACTATCGCCGTGGGTGACACCACCAGTGCGGCAGTGAATGGCGATCTCAATACCAATAAAGATGAAATGTCGGTTGTCACGCGTGATGAGAAAGAAGCAGGAAATAACATTTCCTACACGCTTGCCGATCCGGGGATTCGTAAGAAGAAGAAAAGCGGCGCTGACGCAGACAGCGATACTCCAGCGAAGCCGGATGACGGCCATACGGACGATGGCGGCTGCCCTCAGAAGTGTACGCCGACTAAGCCAGGCTCAACGCAGCAGCAGACGACAACCACGACGCGTACAACGTCTGATTCTCAGCATATGACGATTGAGAAAACGACGGCGACAACGACCTCCACGTCCGCCTCTTCGGTGGTCCATAAGGAGGCCGTCGCGTCTGAAACCGCACGCAGTGAAGCCGTGCCAAACGTTGCGCCGTCAACGTCCCAGCCGCTGACGCCAAAAGCGAAACCAGAGGCCGCAACGGTTACACCAAAAGCGAAACCAGAAGCCACAACGGTTACGCCAGTGAAGAAATGGGCCGTACCGGAAACTAACTATCCGGTACTCTCTCCGGGCTCTGCAACGGGTAAAACCGGTAAAGACATGCCGAAAACACCGGACCACAGGAAGTGGAATGGCGACATGACCAACGGCGTTGCGCCATCCAGCAACACCAAAGGCGATGACGTCAAGCTCTCGCCGGGTTCGTCCACCGGTCAGACCGGGATGGATATGCCGAAAACGCCGGAACACAAGCAGTGGAATGGCGACATGACCAACGGCGTTGCGCCATCCAGCAACACCAAAGGGAATGACGTTAAGCTTTCTCCGGGGTCGTCCACCGGTCAGACCGGGATGGACATGCCGAAAACGCCGGAACACAAGAAGTGGAATGGCGACATGAGCAAAGGTGCGATGAACGCGCGTCCGCAGTGGAAGGCGTTGCAAATCGATCGACCGATTGATATCTATGCTCCGGTAACCATTACCTTCACCGACGAGCAGTACAGCTAAAACAAAAGGGTCTGACTTTCGTCAGACCCTTTTTTTAACGCCCCTTTCGAACGTTATTCGTCTTCCAGATACGTATATCCGTACAGACCCGCTTCAAACTCTTCCAGGAACTGCTGCTGCAGCGCATCGTCCAGCCCGGTGTTTTTCACCTGGTCGCGGAACTGCGTGAGCAGGGTTTTCGGATCCAGCTGAACGTATTCCAGCATGTCCGCCACGGTATCCCCTTCGTCAGACAGCTCAACTTCCACGCTGCCGTCAGGGAAGACAAACACGTCGACCGCCTCGGTATCGCCGAACAGGTTGTGCATGTTGCCGAGGATCTCCTGATACGCGCCGACCATAAAGAAGCCCAGCATTGGCGGGTTCTCCGGGTCGTATTCCGGCATTGGCATCGTCGTGGCGATACCGTCGCCGTCCACGTAGTGGTCGATGGCGCCGTCAGAGTCGCAGGTGATGTCCAGCAGCACCGCGCGACGTTCCGGGGCGTGATTCAATCCTTCCAGCGGCAGAACCGGGAACAGCTGATCGATACCCCAGGCATCCGGCATCGACTGGAACAGCGAGAAGTTGACGTAAATCTTATCCGCCATACGCTCCTGCAGCTCGTCGATTATCGGACGGTGCGCGCGGTTGCTCGGGTCGAGCTGCTTCTGCACTTCATGGCACATATTCAGATAGAGCTGCTCTGCCCACGCGCGCTCCTGCAGGCTGAAGGTGCCTGAAGAGTAGCCGACGTGAATGTCGTGCAGATCCATCTGGCTGTCGTGCAGCCATTCGCGCAGGGAACGACGCGTGCCCGGCTCGTGCATCTCCTGCCAGGTTTCCCACATGCTTTGCAGGGAACGCGGGGCATCGTCTGCCGGCGGCGTCGCTTCGGTGGTTTCGCTGCGCTCAACGCCGATAATGTTAGAGACCAGCACCGTATGGTGCGCGGTCACCGCGCGACCGGATTCGGTAATCACCGTCGGGTGCGGCAGGCCGTGCTCTTCACAGGCGTCGCCGATCGCCCAGATGATGTTGTTCGCGTATTCGTTCAGGCCGTAGTTCACGGAACAATCAGATTGTGAGCGGGTCCCTTCATAGTCCACGCCCAGGCCGCCGCCCACGTCGAAGCACTGAATATTCACGCCAAGCTTGTGCAGCTCAACGTAGAAACGCGCCGATTCACGCACGCCGGTGGCGATATCGCGAATGTTGGCCATCTGCGAGCCGAGGTGGAAGTGCAGCAGCTGAATGCTGTCCAGACGACCACGCTCGCGCAGAATTTCTACCAGCTGCAGCACCTGGTTGGCCGCCAGGCCGAACTTGGATTTTTCACCGCCGGAGGACTGCCATTTTCCGGAACCCTGCGACGCCAGACGCGCACGCACGCCAAGGCGCGGCACCACGTTCAGACGCTCGGCCTCTTCCAGCACGATGGCGATTTCAGTCATCTTCTCAATAACCAGATAGACCTTGTGGCCCATCTTCTCGCCAATCAGCGCCAGACGAATGTATTCACGGTCTTTATAGCCGTTACAGACGATCACTGAACGGGTCATCCCCGCATGCGCCAGCACGGCCATCAGTTCGGCTTTGGAACCCGCCTCCAGCCCCAGCGGCTCGCCGGAGTGGATCAGCGATTCAATCACGCGGCGGTGCTGGTTTACCTTGATCGGGTAAACCAGGAAGTAGTCGCCTTTATAGCCGTAGGATTCACGCGCGCGTTTGAACGCGGCGTTAATCGAACGCAGGCGATGTTGCAGGATCTGCGGGAAGCAGAACAGTGCAGGCAAACGCTGGCCCTGAGCCTCACGGGCTTTCACCAGTTTGGCGAGATCCACGCGCGCTTCAGGGACGTCCGGATCCGGGCAGACGCTGATATGGCCCAGTTCGTTGACGTCGTAGTAGTTATTGCCCCACCAGGCAATATTGTAAGTGCGCAGCATCTTGCTGGCTTCCTCGGAGCTCATCGCAACCTCCTGCATAGAACGTAGTACACCCTGTTCGCCCGCTGACGAAGGCGAAAAAGAAGACATGTCGTCAGACATAGCGAACCTCAACTCTTTGTATTAAGTGTAAAACAGTTGACTACTATCGCAGCGTTATACGGCGATAACAACCCATAAACGGCTCCGTTTCCCAGCAGAGTATGCTGAAATCCAGACCGTGCGACCGGTTTCTTATTCATATCATTGTAAAACACGTATCCGAACTCTGTATGACAAGGTTCGGCGAAACCACGAGAAAACTCTTGTATTAACAAGAGCGCCCTTGTTCAGTTTTCACAAAGCGTGACCGGCCCTGGAATCCTGAGAAGCGCCGAGATGGGTATAACATCGGCAGGTTTGCAGACTAGAAATGCGGGTTGCGGGAATCAAATGCGCGCCAGAACGGCTGCGCTGAATTAGCGGAAAACGATGGTTCATTATCTCGTATCACCTCCACGGCCGCCTCTGCTGAAACGGACCCCAAGCCAAAGCTAAAAGTTCACTGCTTTACCCGGCTGGAAGTGGCGACACGATGAGTTCATCGAGCGCTTATTTTATATGAGCCGCGCGCCGCGTTTTATACCGAGAAGGGGGCTAAAAAGCAAAACAAAAATGCGCGTGTTGCCAGCACCGTCAGGAATTTTTGCCAGCAGCAATTTCAACTGAGTGAGAGATGAGTCAAAAAAAACTGGAAATCGGGTGAAGAAGTGACCTAAAATAGCCATCCAGATGTTAATCCATCTATACTGATTAACACTCATACTGCCAGTGTCAAAAACCTGCAGGCCTTGGTAGAATTATCTCCTTTGGCTATTCCACACAGCAGCTTGAGCTAACCAAATTCCTCTTAGGTGAAATAAAACATGGCAAAACACCTGTTTACGTCCGAGTCCGTATCAGAAGGACATCCTGATAAAATTGCTGACCAAATCTCCGATGCGGTGCTGGATGCGATCCTCGCGCAGGATCCAAAAGCACGCGTCGCGTGTGAAACCTATGTCAAAACCGGCATGGTTCTGGTTGGCGGTGAGATCACCACCAGCGCATGGGTTGATATCGAAGAGATCACCCGTAACACGGTGCGTGAGATCGGTTATGTGCATTCTGATATGGGCTTTGATGCCAACTCCTGCGCGGTACTGAGCGCGATTGGCAAACAGTCTCCGGACATCAACCAGGGCGTTGACCGTGCCGATCCGCTGGAACAGGGCGCGGGCGACCAGGGCCTGATGTTCGGCTATGCAACCAACGAAACCGACGTGCTGATGCCAGCGCCGGTCACCTACGCACACCGTCTGGTGCAGCGTCAGGCTGAAGTGCGTAAAAACGGCACCCTGCCGTGGCTGCGCCCGGATGCGAAGAGCCAGGTCACCTTCCAGTACGACGACGGTAAAATTGTCGGTATTGACGCGGTGGTTCTGTCTACCCAGCATGCCGAAGATATCGATCAGAAATCCCTGCAGGAAGCAGTGATGGAAGAGATCATCAAGCCGGTTCTGCCAACCGAATGGCTGAGCAGCGCCACCAAATTCTTCATCAACCCAACCGGACGCTTTGTTATCGGCGGCCCAATGGGTGACTGCGGCCTGACCGGTCGTAAAATCATCGTTGATACCTACGGCGGCATGGCGCGTCACGGTGGCGGTGCATTCTCCGGTAAAGATCCATCAAAAGTGGACCGTTCTGCAGCGTACGCGGCACGTTATGTGGCGAAAAACATCGTGGCTGCCGGCCTGGCTGACCGCTGTGAAATTCAGGTTTCCTACGCTATCGGCGTGGCTGAACCCACCTCCATCATGGTGGAAACCTTTGGTACCGAGAAAGTGCCTTCAGAACAGCTGACCCTGCTGGTGCGCGAGTTCTTCGACCTGCGTCCATACGGCCTGATTCAGATGCTGGATCTGCTGCACCCAATCTACAAAGAAACCGCTGCATACGGTCACTTTGGTCGTGAACATTTCCCATGGGAAAAAACCGACAAAGCCGCCCTGCTGCGTGAAGCTGCCGGTCTGAAGTAATCGACTGACATCGCTTTTAAAAGGCCAGCCTTCGGGCTGGCCTTTTGCATTTGTGCGATCATCCTTGCCCGGCGGCGCTTCACTTGCACGGGCCTACGGGTTTTGGGCATTTGTAGGCCGGGTAAGGCGCAGCCGCCACCCGGCTGAAAGGTGTACCCTTTGGAACCGATTACACCGCACCGGTACCCCTCCGCTTTCAGAATATTCTCTTTGCATGATCGCCATTCTTCTGCTGTTACATTCCCTTTCAGTTAAGTCTGAAATATCTCCTTTCGCGATGCGCCTCACTTCATTTACCTCTATATTTTCAAAGCTTTAATTTTATTTACGGTTGCACACGAGTGTAACCGATTACACCTATGTGATTAATCTCACATATTTTTACGGGTCGCTCACCTACCCTTACCATCAATAAAACTGATAACCCAACTGGAGGGCATAATGCCTGACAATAAAAAACAGGGGCGTACGTCCAACAAGGCGATGACATTCTTCGTCTGTTTCCTCGCCGCCCTGGCAGGATTACTTTTTGGCCTGGATATCGGCGTGATTGCCGGTGCATTACCTTTCATCACTGACGAGTTCCAGATTAGCGCTCACACCCAGGAATGGGTGGTCAGCTCCATGATGTTCGGTGCGGCCGTTGGGGCCGTCGGCAGCGGCTGGCTCTCCTTCAAGCTCGGACGTAAAAAGAGCCTGATGATTGGCGCGATCCTGTTCGTGGCCGGCTCACTCTTCTCTGCCGCAGCGCCTAACGTTGAGGTCCTGCTGGTTTCCCGCGTGCTGCTCGGTCTGGCCGTGGGCGTGGCGTCCTATACCGCCCCGCTCTACCTGTCTGAAATCGCGCCGGAGAAAATCCGCGGCAGTATGATTTCGATGTACCAGCTGATGATCACCATCGGTATTCTCGGTGCATACCTTTCCGATACCGCGTTTAGCTACAGCGGCGCATGGCGCTGGATGCTCGGCGTGATCATCATCCCTGCGGTTCTGCTGCTGATTGGCGTCTTCTTCCTGCCGGACAGCCCGCGCTGGTTTGCTGCAAAACGTCGCTTCCACGATGCCGAACGCGTGCTGATGCGCCTGCGCGATACCAGCGCAGAGGCGAAAAACGAGCTGGAAGAGATCCGCGAGAGCCTGAAGGTCAAACAGTCCGGCTGGGCGCTGTTTAAAGAGAACAGCAACTTCCGCCGGGCGGTGTTCCTCGGCGTGCTGCTCCAGGTGATGCAGCAGTTCACCGGAATGAACGTCATCATGTACTACGCGCCAAAAATCTTTGAACTGGCGGGTTATACCAACACCACCGAGCAGATGTGGGGGACCGTCATCGTGGGTCTTACCAACGTGCTGGCGACCTTTATCGCCATCGGTCTGGTGGACCGCTGGGGACGTAAGCCAACCCTGACGCTGGGCTTCCTGGTGATGGCGGCCGGTATGGGCGTCCTCGGTACCATGATGCATGTGGGCATTCACTCCCCAACCGCCCAGTACTTTGCGGTAGGCATGCTGCTGATGTTTATCGTCGGGTTTGCGATGAGTGCCGGTCCGCTGATCTGGGTGCTGTGCTCTGAGATCCAGCCGCTGAAGGGGCGTGATTTTGGTATCACCTGCTCTACCGCAACGAACTGGATTGCTAACATGATCGTCGGCGCAACGTTCCTGACCATGCTCAACACTCTGGGCAATGCCAACACCTTCTGGGTCTACGCCGGTCTGAACATCTTCTTTATTGTGCTGACTATCTGGCTGGTTCCGGAAACCAAACACGTGTCGCTGGAACATATTGAACGTAACCTGATGAAAGGTCGCCCGCTGCGCGAAATCGGCGCTCACGACTGATCCTCTTGCGGGAGGCGCCTCTTGCGCCTCCCCGCTTCCCGCTTTATGCTCTGCCCCTATGAAAGCTCCCCGTCTCCCCATCGCCATTCAGCAAGCCGTTATGCGCAGCCTGCGGGAAAAACTCGCCCAGGCGAACCTGAAGCTTGGTCGCAATTACCCTGAACCCAAACTCGTCTACCAGCAGCGTGGCACCTCGGCCGGTACCGCCTGGCTGGAATCCTATGAGATCCGCCTGAACCCGGTTCTGATGATGGAAAACCAGCAGGCGTTTATTGATGAGGTGGTGCCGCACGAGCTGGCGCACCTGCTGGTGTGGAAACACTTCGGACGCGTCGCTCCCCACGGCAAGGAGTGGAAGTGGATGATGGAAGCGGTGCTCGGCGTTCCGGCGCGCAGAACCCATCAGTTCGAGCTGGAATCGGTGCGCCGCAATACCTTCCCCTACCGCTGCCAGTGTCAGCAACATCAGCTTACCGTCCGCCGCCATAATCGCGTGGTGCGCGGCGAGGCAACCTACCGCTGCGTGAAATGCGGCGAGCCGCTGGTGGCGGAATAATTATCTGAACGTTCAGGAACTTTCCTGATCTGACTGATTGCATACAGGAACAACATTCGTTACGTTGCGGGCTCGTTTTGACACGGAGTGTAAGATGTCCCGTAATTTTTCTCTCGCGGTCGCCTTTCTGACGACGGCGCTCTCAGGCCACGCCCTGGCCGACGGTATCAACAGTTTCTCTCAGGCCAAAGCGGCCGGTGTAAAGGTCAACGCTGACGTACCGGGCGATTTCTACTGCGGCTGTAAAATTAACTGGCAGGGTAAAAAAGGAGTCGTAGACCTTGAGTCCTGCGGCTACAAGGTGCGTAAAAACGAAAACCGCGCCAGCCGTATTGAATGGGAACATGTCGTTCCGGCATGGCAGTTTGGCCACCAGCGCCAGTGCTGGCAGGATGGCGGACGTAAAAACTGCGCCAAAGATCCGGTATACCGCCAGATGGAAAGCGACATGCATAACCTGCATCCCGCGGTGGGCGAAGTGAACGGCGATCGCGGCAACTTCATGTACAGCCAGTGGAACGGTGGCGAAGGTCAGTACGGCCAGTGCGGTATGAAGATTGATTTTAAAGAGAAAGTCGCCGAGCCCCCTGCCCGCGCGCGCGGCAGCATTGCCCGCACCTATTTCTATATGCGTGACCGTTACGATCTCAACCTCTCCCGCCAGCAGACCCAGTTGTTCAACGCCTGGGACAAGCAGTACCCGGTGACGGAGTGGGAATGCCAGCGCGACGAGCGTATCGCCAGAGTCCAGGGGAATCACAACCCTTACGTCCAGCGGGCTTGCCAGGCGCAAAAGAGCTAACCTACACTACGGCAATTCGCTTATATCGCATGACACATGGAATTTCTGACTATGCGCATTCCCCGCATTTACCATCCTGAACTGATTACCGCAGGCCGTGAAATCGCCCTGTCTGATGACGCCGCTAACCACGTTGGCCGCGTGCTGCGCATGGGCGCCGGCCAGGCAATACAATTGTTCGACGGCTCTAACCAGGTTTTCGACGCGGAAATCACGCGGGCGGATAAAAAAAGCGTACACGTGAACGTCCTGCGTGGTGAAGTGGATGACCGGGAATCACCGCTGCATATCCATCTGGGCCAGGTGATGTCGCGCGGCGAGAAAATGGAGTTCACGATCCAGAAATCCATTGAACTGGGTGTAAGCCTCATTACGCCACTTTTTTCTGAGCGCTGTGGCGTTAAACTGGATGCGGAACGTCTGAACAAAAAGATCCAGCAGTGGCAGAAAATTGCCATCGCGGCTTGCGAACAGAGTGGCCGCAACCGTATTCCGGAGATCCGCCCGGCGATGGATCTGGAGGAGTGGTGTGCAGAAGAGGACAGTGGGCTGAAGCTCAATCTTCATCCGCGCGCCAGCGCCAGCATCAATACGCTGCCGCTGCCCGTTGAGCGCGTTCGCCTGCTGATTGGCCCTGAAGGCGGCCTGTCGGCGGACGAAATTGCGATGACGGCACGTTACCAGTTTACTGATATTCTGTTGGGACCTCGCGTTCTGCGCACTGAGACAACGGCACTCACGGCCATTACCGCGCTACAGGTACGGTTTGGCGATCTGGGTTGACGCATTATTGGAGAGAAAGATGATCAAGCTCGGCATCGTGATGGACCCCATCGCAAACATCAACATCAAGAAAGATTCCAGCTTCGCCATGCTGCTGGAAGCGCAGCGTCGCGGCTATGAACTCCACTATATGGAGATGAACGATCTTTACCTGATCAACGGTGAAGCCCGCGCCCGCACCCGCATCGTTAACGTCGAGCAGAACTACGACAAATGGTATGAGTTCGGCACCGAGCAGGACATTGCCCTGGCCGATCTCAACGTCATTCTGATGCGTAAAGATCCGCCGTTCGACACCGAGTATATCTACTGCACCTATATCCTTGAACGTGCAGAAGAGAAAGGCACGCTGATCGTCAACAAACCGCAGAGCCTGCGCGACTGTAACGAGAAGCTCTATACCGCCTGGTTCTCTGACCTGACGCCAGAAACCCTGGTGACCCGCAGCAAAGCGCAGTTGAAGGCATTCTGGCAGAAGCACGGCGACATCATCATGAAGCCGCTGGACGGGATGGGCGGCGCGTCGATTTTCCGCGTGAAAGAAGGCGACCCGAACATTGGCGTGATTGCCGAAACCCTGACCGAACTGGGCACCCGTTACTGCATGGCACAGAACTATATTCCGGCGATCAAGGACGGCGACAAACGCGTGCTGGTGGTGGATGGCGAACCGGTCCCTTACTGCCTGGCGCGTATCCCGCAGGGTGGCGAAACCCGTGGTAACCTGGCGGCCGGCGGTCGCGGTGAGCCGCGCCCGTTGACCGAAAGCGACTGGGAAATTGCCCGCCGCGTCGGCCCAACGCTGAAAGCCAAAGGCCTGATCTTCGTTGGCCTGGATATCATCGGCGATCGTCTGACCGAAGTGAACGTCACCAGCCCGACCTGCATTCGTGAAATTGAAGCGGAATTCCCGGTCTCGATCACCGGAATGCTGATGGACGCCATCGAAAAACGCCTGCAGAAATAACCCACCAATGAGTGACAGCGCCCGGGTTTCTCCGCATACTGGTCGCTGTCGCTTTTTAAACCAGGAAACAGTACCTCTGACAATGAATTTACAGCATCACTTTCTTATTGCCATGCCTGCTCTCCAGGACCCGATTTTTCGCCGCGCCGTGGTTTATATTTGTGAATACAATGAAGACGGCGCGATGGGTATTATCATTAATAAACCGCTGGAAAATCTTCAGGTTGAAGGGATTCTGGACAAGCTGAAAATCCCGGCTGAAGCGCGACTGCCGGAGATCCGGCTTGATAAGCCCGTGATGCTGGGTGGACCTCTTGCAGAAGATCGCGGCTTTATCCTGCATACGCCGCCGGTGTTCTCTTCCAGTATTCGAATTTCGGATAACACCGTCATCACCACCTCACGTGACGTGCTCGAAACGCTGGGCACCGCAGAGCAGCCTTCTGAAGTGCTGGTGGCGCTGGGCTATTCGTCGTGGGAGAAAGGCCAGCTTGAGCAGGAGATCCTCGATAACGCCTGGCTCACCGCCCCTGCGGACATGAATATCCTGTTTAAAACGCCGATTGCCGATCGCTGGCGCGACGCGGCGAAGCTGATTGGCATTGATATTCTGACCATGCCTGGCGTAGCGGGGCACGCCTGATGAGCGGAACGCTTCTGGCCTTCGATTTTGGCACCAAAAGCATTGGCGTCGCCGTGGGGCAGCGCATCACCGGTACCGCGCGTCCGCTTACCGCCCTGAAGGCCAACGACGGTACGCCGGACTGGAATCTCATTGAGCGTCTGCTCAAAGAGTGGCAGCCGGATGACGTGATTGTCGGATTACCGCTCAACATGGACGGTACCGAACAGCCGCTGACTGCCCGGGCGCGTAAGTTCGCCAATAAAATCCATGGCCGCTTTGGCGTCTCCGTGAAGCTGCACGACGAGCGTCTCAGCACCGTCGAAGCGCGTGCTGGCCTGTTTGAGCACGGTGGCTTCCGGGCGCTCAATAAAGGCAGCGTGGACTCCGCTTCTGCCGTCATCATCCTCGAAAGCTATTTCGAGCAGGGCTTTTAAGCACAGGGGCCTAGCTAGAGCCGCCCCTGCGCCCGTCTCTCCGCCAGGCTTTGGTCAAAGTTCTGCATGCCTGCCTGCTGTCCGGTTTGAATAATGCCGGGCAGCTGCCACGTTTTTCCCTCGCGAATGAGATTCGCCGCCGCCGCGGTATTCACCAGCAGCTCATACAGCGCGACGCGCCCGTCCTGTAAGTCAGGAACCAGCTTCTGCGCCAGCACCGCCCGCAGGCTGCCGGCCAGCTGGTTACGCACCGGATCTTTCTCCTGCGCCGGGAACGTATCGACCAGCCGCTCAATCGCCTGCGATGCCCCGCGCGTATGCAGCGTCGCCAGCACCAGATGCCCGGTCTCCGCTGCCGTTAACGCCAGGCGGATCGTTTCGCTGTCGCGCAGCTCTCCCAGCAAAATCACGTCCGGATCCTGGCGTAAGGCACTGCGCAGCGCGTCGGCAAATGACGGGCTATGCTGGCCGATCTCCCGCTGCTGGATCAGGCAACGCTCGCTCTGATAGATAAACTCCACCGGATCTTCGAGCGTGAGAATATGGCCGTCAGTATGGTGGTTGAGAAAATCGACCATCGCCGCCAGCGTCGTGGATTTGCCGCTGCCGGTCGCCCCCGTCACCAGAATCAACCCGGACGCATTGGTTAACAGTTCCGGGATTGCCCTCGGCGCGCCCAGCGGAGCGAGCTGCGGACAGGTACGCGGCAACAGCCGTAGCGTCACAGAGACTCCGCGCATCTGCTTAAAGGCACTGCCGCGCAGGCGCTGGCCTCCCGCCACCGTCGCGGCAAAATCCACCTGCCCGTTGGCCCACCATATCCCCTGCTGCTCATCGTTGAGCCACGCTTTTAACAACGCCCCGAGGTCCGGAGAAGGAAACGGTGCCGGTTCAAGGCGGCCCGTTCTGCGCCAGAGAGGTGGCGAATCACTGCACAGGTGTAGATCGGAGACGTTATGCTTTACACTAAGGGCCACAATTTCTTCCACATCCATAGACTACTCCTCGGAAAATGAACGACATTGCGCATAACCTGGCACAGGTCCGGGACAAAATCTCAGCCGCCGCAACGCGTTGCGGCCGGGCTTCAGAAGAAATTACGCTACTTGCTGTCAGCAAAACCAAGCCTGCGAGCGCCATCGCAGAAGCCATTGACGCAGGCCAGCGGGCGTTTGGTGAAAACTACGTCCAGGAAGGCGTGGATAAAATTCGCTACTTCCAGGAACAGGGGAAGACGGCTCTGCAGTGGCACTTTATCGGCCCACTGCAGTCGAACAAAAGCCGTCTGGTGGCGGAGCACTTCGACTGGTGCCATACCGTTGACCGTCTGCGCATTGCGACACGCCTGAACGACCAGCGTCCGGCAGAGATGCCAGCGCTTAACGTGCTGATTCAAATCAACATCAGCGATGAAAACAGCAAGTCCGGTATTGCGCTGAGCGAGCTGGATGCGCTGGCAGCCGAGGTGGCCGAACTGCCGCGCTTAAGCCTGCGTGGTTTGATGGCAATCCCGGCGCCTGAGTCAAGTTATGAAAGGCAGTTTGCCGTGGCACAGCAAATGGCTGTAGCATTTGAGGCGCTTAAAGCGCGCTATAACACGGTAGACACGCTTTCTCTGGGCATGTCGGATGATATGGAAGCCGCCATTGCGGCAGGCAGCACGATGGTGCGCATCGGCACGGCAATTTTCGGTGCGCGCGACTACTCAAAATAATAAGGAAACCTGAGGAACGCCATGAAGACGTTGACTTTCCTGCTCTCAACGGTCATTGAGCTGTACACGATGGCGCTTTTGCTGCGCGTCTGGATGCAGTGGGCCCGCTGTGATTTTTACAATCCGTTCTCGCAGTTTGTCGTGAAAATCACGCAGCCTGTTGTCGGACCGCTGCGCCGTATTATCCCGGCCATGGGGCCCATCGACAGTTCGTCTCTGCTGGTGGCGTTTATTCTGAGCGTTATCAAAGCGATTGTGCTGTTTATGGTCTTCACCTTCCAGCCGATTATCTGGATTGTCGCCGTCCTGATTTTGATCAAAACCATCGGTCTGCTGATCTTCTGGGTGCTGCTGGTCATGGCGATCATGAGCTGGGTGAGCCAGGGCCGTAGCCCGGTGGAGTACGCCTTGATTCAGCTGACCGAGCCGCTGCTGCGCCCGATCCGTAACCTGCTTCCGTCTATGGGCGGCATCGATTTTTCGCCGATGATCCTGGTTCTGCTGCTCTATGTGATCAACATGGGGGTCGCTGAACTGCTGCAGTCCACGGGCGATATGCTGCTGCCGGGGCTGTGGATGGCGCTATGAGTGCCGTAAGCACCTGCGCTGACGGGCTGGTTTTACGGCTGTATATTCAGCCGAAAGCCAGCCGTGACGGTATTGTTGGACTGCATGGCGACGAGTTAAAAGTCGCCATCACTGCCCCGCCGGTTGACGGCCAGGCGAACGCGCATCTGACCAAATATCTGGCAAAACAGTTTCGCGTCGCCAAAAGCCAGGTCATCATTGAAAAAGGCGAACTGGGGCGACATAAACAGGTAAAAATCCTTAATCCGCAATCTATCCCGACGGAAGTCGCGGCTCTGACAGAACAGGACTAAACCATGCAGAAAGTTGTTCTCGCGACCGGCAACGCCGGTAAAGTGCGCGAGCTGGCCTCGCTATTAAATGATTTTGGTCTGGACGTGGTCGCCCAGACCGATCTTGGCGTGGATTCCGCCGAAGAGACGGGGCTGACGTTTATCGAAAACGCGATCATTAAAGCGCGCCACGCTGCGCAGGTAACTGGCCTCCCCGCGATTGCCGACGACTCCGGCCTGGCCGTAGACGCCCTCGGCGGCGCGCCGGGGATCTACTCTGCCCGCTATTCCGGCGTTGACGCTACCGACCAGCAGAATCTGGAAAAGCTGCTTGTCGCCCTGAAAGACGTCCCGGACGAACAGCGCACCGCGCAGTTCCACTGCGTGCTGGTCTATCTGCGTCACGCGGAAGACCCGACGCCGATCGTCTGCCACGGCAGCTGGCCGGGCGTGATTACCCGTGAAGCGGCTGGCAACGGCGGCTTTGGTTACGACCCGATTTTCTTTGTCCCTTCCGAGGGCAAAACCGCTGCGGAACTGACCCGCGAAGAAAAAAGCGCGATATCCCACCGCGGACGCGCGCTGAAACTGTTACTGGAAGCACTGCGTAATGGCTAATTTGCCACCTCTGAGTCTTTATATTCACATCCCGTGGTGCGTGCAAAAATGCCCGTACTGTGATTTCAACTCGCACGCGCTGAAGGGCGAAGTGCCGCACGATGACTACGTTGCGCATCTGCTGGCCGACCTGGATGCCGATGTACCTTACGCACAGGGACGTGAAGTTAAGACCATTTTCATTGGTGGCGGTACGCCGAGCCTGCTGTCAGGCCCGGCGATGCAAACGCTGCTGGACGGCGTGCGCGCGCGCCTGAACCTGGCAGCGGATGCTGAAATTACGATGGAAGCCAACCCCGGCACCGTTGAAGCCGACCGTTTTGTCGACTATCAGCGCGCGGGCGTGAACCGCATCTCCATCGGCGTGCAGAGCTTTAGCGAGCCGAAGCTGAAGCGCCTGGGGCGTATTCACGGCCCGGAAGAGGCGAAGCGCGCGGCAAACCTGGCGACCGGCCTGGGCCTGCGCAGCTTTAACCTGGATCTGATGCACGGCCTGCCGGATCAGTCTCTGGAAGAGGCGCTGGACGATTTGCGCCAGGCCATTGCGCTGAATCCCCCTCATCTGTCGTGGTATCAGCTCACCATCGAGCCCAACACCCTGTTTGGCTCGCGTCCGCCGGTGCTGCCGGATGACGACGCGCTGTGGGATATCTTCGAGCAGGGTCACCAGCTGTTAACCGCTGCGGGCTATCAGCAGTACGAAACGTCGGCATATGCAAAGCCGGGCTACCAGTGTCAGCACAACCTGAACTACTGGCGCTTTGGCGACTATCTCGGCATCGGCTGCGGCGCACACGGCAAGGTGACCTTCCCGGACGGGCGTATTCTGCGTACTGCCAAAACCCGCCACCCTCGCGGGTATATGGAAGGCCGCTACCTGGAGCGTCAGCACGACGTCGAGGCGGCGGATAAGCCGTTTGAGTTCTTTATGAACCGCTTCCGTCTGCTGGAAGCCGCGCCGCGCGCTGAGTTTGCGCTGTACACCGGGCTGCCGGAGTCGGTGATTCGCCCGCAGATCGACGAAGCGCTGGCGCAGGGGTATCTCACGGAATGTGAGGAATACTGGCAGATCACCGAGCACGGCAAACTGTTCCTCAATTCCCTTCTTGAGCTGTTCCTCGCCGAAGAAGCTGAAGGCTGATTCAGGATTTTGCATCCCGTTCTGCCGGCTGAGGGAAAGGCTGGCAGAGTGTGGAGATGATCGACCTGAAGAAACAGTCGATCACCATGGGTAAAGGATGTTAAAAAGTGTTCACCATGTCCCCGAACACCTGTCTACCATGTCCCCGGACCGTACACCCTAAAAGGGAGAGGGTTAGGGTTAGGGGTCCTTACTTCAGCGTCCCCACCAGCGCCTTCCGGCTATCTTCCAGCGACACCACGCGCTTACACACGTCTTTGCCGAACTGCTGGAAATCATCTTCCTGGTTTTTCCACTCGTTCTGAATGGAAGTTTGCAGGCCGCCCAGACTGCCCAGCACGCCCTGCAGCGGGTTACCGCCGCCTTTCAGCACCGCTTTGGCGCCCATCTCGTTGATGCTGTCCTGCAGGATGCCGCCCATCGCCTGGTTCACCAGCTGCTGCCCGTCGGCACGGACCTGATCAATCGCCTTGTAGTGGAACGTCAGGCCGTCGGAGCGCGTCTCGATAATGCGGTTCATCTGTTCTTTAAGCTGCTTGTCCAGCTTCGTCAGGCGGGTGCGCATGTTACTGCTCTCACCCACCTCTTTGGTGATGATCTTATCCAGCGCCACGCGGCTCTTTTCGACGCGCGTCAGGGCACCTTCATTAATCCACGGCAGCGCGGTACGCAATTCGGACTGGTAGTCTTTCGCCTGCTCGCGCTGTGCGGCAGTCAGGTTGTACTGTTTGCCGTTATAGGTGACGTTCCCTTCTGGCGTAATTACCAGATTGCCGTTCTCGCCTTTGACCTGCACGGTTTGCGGGCTTAACACCACGTCATCACGCGGGGTGACGCTACATTGATAATCCGCATGGGCGGTGAATCCGGTTGCCATCAAAGCAACTGCCAGCAACGTTTTGCGCATCTTAAACACTCCCTCAGACAAAACGGGCCAGCTAATGCTGGCCCTTGACTGCTTTATTAGTCCCACCAAACGTCGAAAAGTTCGCTGACGCGGACATCTTCGAGCTTGTGGTCTTCAAGCCATTTACGGACCAGAGCCTGATGTTCTTCGGTGCATTTACCCACTTCCTGGGTGCAGATCAGACCTTCCCAGGCCAGATAGCCGCTACCGTCGAAGGCCAGTTTGTTAGGCTCGATCACCTCGTTGATGAACGCATCCACGTCCTGATCGATCTGCTCAACGCTGGTGCCTTCCGGGAAACGCCACGCAACGGAGAAGCCCACTTCCTGGAATTCTTCGATGTGCATCTTTTTACGCAGACGACGGCTACGATTCTTTGCCATTATTTCACCCTCTCGAACATTAAGTCCCATACACCGTGACCAAGACGATGGCCACGCTGTTCAAATTTCGTTACCGGACGCGATTCCGGACGCGGTACATAGTCGTTATTCGCAGACTGGTTTTTATAACCGTCGAGCGACGACATCACTTCCAGCATATGTTCCGCATACGGTTCCCAGTCGGTCGCCATATGGAAGACACCGCCCAGCTTCAGCTTGCTTTTAACCAGCTCGGCAAACGGCGCCTGAACGATACGGCGTTTATTATGACGCGCTTTGTGCCACGGGTCAGGGAAAAAGAGCTGAACCATGGTTAAAGAATTGTCAGGAATCATTTTGTGCAGCACTTCCACCGCGTCGTGACACATCACGCGCAGGTTCTCAACGCCCTCTTCATGGGCCGTTGCCAGACACGCGCCCACGCCCGGCGAATGCACTTCGATACCAAGGAAGTTCTGCTCCGGGCGCGCTTTCGCCATGGTCACCAGCGAGGCGCCCATACCAAAGCCAATTTCCAGCGTGACCGGCGCGTCGCGGCCAAACAGCTCGCTGAAATCCAGAGGCTGCTCGCTGAACTCAACGCCCATCACCGGCCAGTAGTTGTCCAGCGCGTGTTGCTGACCTTTTGTCAGGCGGCCCTGACGACGGACAAAGCTGCGAATACGGCGCAGCGGGCGGCCGTTTTCATCAAATTCCGGTGAAATGACGTCGTTTTTCATAAAAGAGTTGTCTGCTTGTGAGAATGTTCGGGAAACGGGCATTATCCAAAGTTAAGGCTTCTATGCAAGCATGGGAAAGATCCGGTTTACAGCAGATTGACGCTGTGCTGCAATCTGCGTCCCTGATTATGCGAATCGATGACCATGCAAGCCTCTCAATTTTCAGCCCAGGTGCTGGACTGGTACGACAAATACGGGCGTAAAACCCTGCCCTGGCAAATTGAAAAAACGCCTTACAAAGTATGGCTCTCCGAGGTGATGTTGCAACAAACGCAGGTCGCCACGGTAATCCCTTACTTCGAGCGTTTTATGGCGCGCTTCCCGACGGTGACCGATCTGGCGAACGCCCCGCTTGACGAGGTGCTGCACCTGTGGACCGGGCTGGGCTATTACGCCCGCGCGCGCAACTTGCACAAGGCCGCACAGCAGGTCGCGACGCGCCACAACGGTAAATTCCCGGAAACTTTCGACGAGGTGGCGGACTTACCCGGCGTCGGGCGTTCGACCGCAGGCGCTATTCTCTCCCTGTCTTTAGGCAAGCATTTCCCGATCCTCGACGGCAATGTGAAGCGCGTGCTGGCACGCTGCTATGCCGTTGACGGCTGGCCGGGGAAGAAGGATGTTGAAAAACGCCTTTGGGAAATCAGTGAAGCGGTTACCCCAGCCAACGGCGTCGAGCGTTTCAACCAGGCGATGATGGATCTCGGCGCCATGGTCTGCACGCGCTCAAAACCCAAATGCGAACTCTGCCCGGTAAATAACCTCTGCGTGGCGTATGCCAACCATTCCTGGGCGCAGTATCCGGGCAAGAAACCCAAACAGACGCTGCCGGAGCGCACCGGCTATATGCTGCTGATGCAGCACGGTGATGAGGTCTTCCTGGCCCAGCGTCCGCCGAGCGGTCTGTGGGGTGGTCTATACTGCTTCCCACAGTTTGAAGATGAAGACTTGCTGCGTGAATGGCTTAAACAGCGTGGAATTGCTGCCGATAACCTGACGCAGCTGACCGCGTTTCGCCACACCTTCAGCCATTTCCATCTGGATATTGTGCCGATGTGGCTTCCCGTGTCCTCCTTCGCCTCGTGCATGGATGAAGGCACCGCTCTCTGGTATAACTTAGCGCAACCGCCATCAGTCGGGCTGGCGGCTCCCGTGGAGCGCCTGTTACAGCAATTACGTGCCGGTGCAATGGTTTAGCATCGACAAGAAAAAGAGGAATGAGTATGGCCAGAACGATTTTTTGTACTTTCCTGCAGCGTGACGCTGAAGGCCAGGATTTCCAGCTTTATCCGGGCGAGCTGGGTAAACGCATCTACAATGAAATCTCCAAAGAAGCCTGGGGACAGTGGCAGAAAAAGCAGACCATGCTGATCAACGAGAAGAAACTCAGCATGATGAACCCGGAACACCGCAAGCTGCTGGAGCAGGAGATGGTGAGCTTCCTGTTCGAAGGTAAAGACGTGCACATCGAAGGCTATACGCCACCGGAAAAATAATATCGAGCGGCTGTTGCCCGGCGGCGCTTCGCTTGCACGGGCCTACGGTTTTGTAGGCCGGGTAAGCGCAGCGCCACCCGGCGAAAGCAACGACTAAGCAAACACAACACGCACTCCCGGAATGATGAAAAAACTTTTAGCGCTAGCCCTTGTTGCGCCGTTGCTTGTCTCGTGTTCGTCAAAAAAAGGCGATGATTACAACGAAGCCTGGATCAAGGACACCAACGGTTTTGACATTTTGATGGGGCAGTTTGCCCACAACATCGAGAACATATGGGGATTTAACGAAGTTCTTATTGCCGGACCTAAGGACTACGTTAAGTACACCGACGCCTATCTGACCCGTAGCCACATCAACTTTGATGAGGGGACGATCACGATTGAGACCATCGCAGGCACGGACCCTGCGGCTCGACTCCGTCAGGCCATTATCAAAACCCTGCTGATGGGTGACGATCCGGGCTCAATCGATCTCTACTCCGATGCCGACGATATCACCATCTCGAAAGAGCCGTTCCTGTACGGTCAGGTCGTCGATCAGACCGGCCAGCCGATCCGCTGGGAAGGTCGCGCCACGAAATTTGCCGACTACCTGCTGCAAACGCGCCTGAAGAGCCGCTCTAACGGTCTGAAGATTATCTACAGCGTCACCATCAACCTCGTCCCGAACCACCTCGACAAGCGTGCGCATAAGTATCTGGGCATGGTGCGTCAGGCCTCGCGTAAATACGGCGTGGATGAGTCGCTGATCCTGGCGATTATGCAGACCGAATCCTCGTTTAACCCGTATGCGGTAAGCCGTTCCGACGCCCTGGGGCTGATGCAGGTGGTGCAGCACAGCGCCGGTAAAGACGTGTTCCGCGCGCAGGGGAAATCCGGCACGCCGAGCCGCAGCTATCTGTTCGACCCGCAGAGCAACATTGATACCGGCACGGCCTATCTGGCGATGCTGAACAATGTCTACCTCGGCGGCATCGACAACCCGACGTCGCGTCGCTATGCGGTGATCACTGCCTATAACGGCGGCGCGGGCAGCGTGCTGCGCGTCTTCTCAAATGACAAAGTGCAGGCCGCAAACATCATCAACAGCATGGCGCCGGGGGATGTCTACGCCACCCTGACCACCCGCCACCCGTCCGCGGAATCCCGTCGTTATCTGTATAAGGTGAATACGGCGCAGAAGAACTACCGTCGCCGGTGATCCGCACACCTTCTCCTGCAAGGAGAAGGTGTTCTGCTTCCCCCACCCATACGAAAATGTTATTTGCATCACAATCCAAACTGCAAATTAATGTGGATTGCATTTTTTTGCGGGAGGTAACAAAACATATCGTTGCCAACTGATAGAATTGCATCAAATAACAACCCTGAATGTTTCTATAACAACATATCTCCCGCTCACTTGTGAGGAAAGTAACATGAACCTTAAGCTGCAGCTTAAAATATTGTCGTTTCTGCAGTTCTGCCTGTGGGGTAGCTGGCTGACTACACTCGGCTCCTATATGTTTGTGACGCTCAAGTTCGATGGTGCGTCAATCGGTGCCGTCTACAGCTCGCTCGGTATTGCGGCTGTCTTCATGCCAACGCTGCTGGGGATCGTGGCGGATAAATGGTTAAGCGCCAAATGGCTGTACATGCTTTGCCACCTGGTGGGCGCGGGGACGCTGTTTATGGCAGCCCAGGTGACCACGCCGGGGGCGATGTTCATGGTGATTCTGCTCAACTCGCTGGCCTATATGCCAACGCTTGGGCTGATCAACACCATCTCCTACTACCGCCTGAAGTCCGCGGATATGGATATCGTGACCGATTTCCCGCCAATCCGTATCTGGGGCACCATCGGCTTTATCATGGCGATGTGGGGCGTGAGCTTCGCGGGCTTCGAACTTAGCCATATGCAGCTCTATATCGGTGCGGCGCTCTCCGTATTGCTGGCGATCTTCACCCTGACGCTGCCAACCATTCCGGTGTCTAACCAGCAGAAAAACCAGAGCTGGAGCACCATGCTCGGCCTGGATGCCTTCGCGCTGTTCAAAAACAAACGCATGGCGATCTTCTTCATCTTCTCCATGCTGCTGGGCGCGGAGCTGCAGATCACCAACATGTTCGGCAACACCTTCCTGCACAGCTTCGATAACAATCCGCTGTTCTCCGGCAGCTTTATCGTTGAACATGCGTCGGTGATGATGTCCATCTCTCAGATCTCTGAGACGCTGTTCATCCTGACCATCCCGTTCTTCCTGAGCCGCTACGGCATCAAGAACGTCATGCTGATCAGTATCGCGGCGTGGATGCTGCGCTTCGGTCTGTTCGCCTACGGCGACCCAAGCCCGTTCGGCACGGTGCTGCTGGTGCTGTCGATGATTGTTTACGGCTGCGCCTTCGACTTCTTCAACATCTCCGGCTCGGTGTTTGTGGAAAAAGAGGTTAAACCTGAAATCCGCGCCAGCGCGCAGGGTATGTTCCTGATGATGACCAACGGCTTCGGCTGTATTCTGGGCGGCGTGGTGAGCGGTAAAGTGGTTGAGATGTACACCACCAACGGCATCACCAACTGGCAGCCGGTGTGGCTGATCTTCGCGGCGTACTCGCTGGTGCTGTTCTTCGCGTTCATCGCGCTGTTCAAGTACAAGCACGTGCGTGAACCGCACGGTGCGCAGCCGATCGCGCATTGATTGTTGTGCCCGGTGGCGCTGCGCTTACCGGGCCTACAAAACCAGACCGTAGGCCGGGTAAGGCGAAGCCGCCACCCGGCTATTTTATTGCAGAGAGCACCCACCCCACCGACAGCAAATCCGCGCTGCCGCCCGGGCTCAGGTTCCGTTCAATCAGTGCGTTATCCATTCTGATCAACGCCTCGCGGTCCCAGCCGTTATCCAGCAGTTCCCGCGCGTAGCCCTGAACGTAGCGCAGCCCTTCCATGCCGCCGCGAGAAACCAGATTGCTGTCCTGATTGACGGCCATCAGGCGCAACAGCAGGCCGTGAAGTGAATGTCCGCTCCACTGCGCCAGCGCCTTACGCACCGTCGCAAAGCCGCTCTCCGCCTCACCGCGCGCGCCGGTTAAGCCGTACTGCTTAAACTGCCGCTCGCCCGCCGTCGCCTGTCCGCTGCGTGCGGCCAGCTCCCGCGACACCAGCCCGCGGCAGATGTTACTCACCTCACAGCAGAGGCTCTCTGCGGAGACATTTTTCACACGCCCGGCGGCGAAGCACAGTAACCCCAGGGCAAAAATGCCGCCCTTGTGGGTGTTTACTCCGTTCGTCGCAGCATACATCGCCTGCTCGCAGGCCAGCCCCATCGGGCGGAGAAGCCGTAACTGTTCGCCAGCCGGTTTATCCGCATGCGCGCTGCCCAGCTCGGCAAAGCGCGAAAACCACGGCGTAATCGCCGCAATGCTGCGGACAAACAGCGCGTGGTCCATATCGCGATGGGAACCGTTGTTGAGCCTGTCCACCAGCCCCGGCTTGGGCGTCAGCTCCAGCTCCTGCCACAGCGCCGCTTCGGCAAGCGCGGGCACGTCAGCCGGGCGCGGTTTAGTCGCGAGCAAACCAGTCATCGATCGTCTTCTCCACGCGGGAAACCACCTGCTCAATGGGGTGATTGCGCGAACGGGAACAGGCGTGGGCGGGCGCGTCGCAGATCAGGCAGCGCCTGAGATTCCCCCCCAGCGACTGACGCCCGACGTGGCCGTGCTGAGGGCAGATCACATCCAGATCCCACAGCCTGCCGAGCGGGTGCGTCTGCTCCAGATCCGCACAGTGCGCTTTGATTTCCACCGCCGGATGGGCCACGCACCACAGGGCTTCGGGCCCGGTCGGGAGCCACAGCACCTGGCGGTCCAGCACCTGCCAACGGTTTTCCCACAGCAGCTGGTCGCACATCTGCAGCGCCACGCCCATGGTATTGCGGTAGCGCAGGCTGTCCTTGATTTCCCCTGGCGTGACCAGCGTGAGGGAGATCACCGGTTGTTGATAGTGCTCAAGCATGTCAGCCTGGCGCGCTGCGCGGCGCTCTTTCGCCGCCAGCAGTTCGTCAAGGCTGACACCCGCCCGCACGGGTGTCGCTAAAGTCATACGTCCTCCTTCACCTGTCGCACGGTGTCGATCACGCTGCCGTCGCGGTAGCGGATCACCCCGACGATTTTGTCGGTGAACTCAATCGGTTTCGGGACGCCGGTCAGGGAGATCGCCCGTTCATACAGCGCGTTGATATCCACAACCTTCAGCCCGGCCTCCAGCAGCCGCTCGCGGATTTCCGGGCGCGCCGGGTTGACCGCGATGCCGTGATCGGTGACCAGCACGTCGATGCTCTCCCCCGGCGTAAGGCGCGTGGTAACCCGCTTCACCACCGTCGGAATGCGGCTGCGCAGCAGAGGGGCAACGACGATGGTCAGGTTCGCCGCGGCGGCCACGTCGCAGTGCCCGCCGGACGCGCCGCGCATCACGCCGTCGGATCCGGTGATGACGTTGACGTTGAACTCGACGTCGATTTCCAGGGCGCTGAGGATCACCACGTCGAGCTGGTCGCAGCTTGCCGCCTTGCTGCCGGGGTTGGCGTAGACGTTGGTGGAGATCTCCACGTGGTTCGGGTTACGCGCCAGCGAGGCCGCCGCCTGACCGTCAAAGCACTGGGTATCGAGCAGCTTTTCGATGAGCCCCTTCTCGTGCAGATCCACCAGGCTGCCGGTGATGCCGCCGAGCGCAAAGCGCGCCTTCACGCCGCTGCGCTCCATCTTCTCTTCCATAAAGCGGGTGCAGGCGGTGGCCGCCGCGCCGGAGCCGGTCTGCATCGAGAAGCCCGGCTTGAAGTAGCCGGAGTGTTCAATCACGTCCGCCGCATAGCGGGCGATCATCAGCTCGCGCGGGTTGCTGGTGACGCGCGCCGCGCCGACGCTGATTTTCGCCGGATCGCCCACGCTCTGCACCTGCACGATGTAGTCCACCTGGTCCTGCGCCAGGCTGGCGGGCATATTGGGGAACGGCACCAGCTCTTCGGTCAGCAGCACCACCTTGCGGGCAAAGTGCGCGTCCACCATCGCGTAGCCCAGCGAGCCGCAGCAGGATTTACCGTGCGTGCCGTTGGCGTTGCCAAACTCATCGCTGCACGGCACGCCGAGAAACGCCACGTCGATATTCAGCTCGCCGTCCTGGAGCAGCTTCACGCGCCCGCCGTGAGAGTGAATTTGCACCGGCTCGTCCATCAGCCCGTGGGAGATGGCCTCCGCCAGCCTGCCGCGCATGCCCGAGGTATAAATCCGGGTGATGACGCCGCTTTCGATATGCTCGATCAGCGCGTCGTTGCAGGTCATCAGCGAGCTGGAGGCCAGCGTCAGGTTTTTGAAGCCCATCCGCGCCAGCAGCGCCACGACGGTGTTGATCACCCGGTCGCCTTCGCGAAACGCATGGTGGAAGGAGATGGTCATCCCGTCCTGCAGGCCGCAGCGTTTAACCGCCTCTTCAATGGAGGCACACAGCTTGCGGCTGTGCTTCGCATCGCTGTCCGCCAGCCACGGCGTGGCGCTGTGGGCGGTATCAAACGGTTTTAAGTCCCGCAGATGGGGAAAATTCACGTGAAGAAGTTCAGTCTGATTCATTGTCTTATCCTTACCGACGCACGCCGGAGGCCGCCGCGCGCTCCAGCACCACCTGCGCGTGGTTAATAATCGGTGCATCCACCATTTTGCCGTTGAGCGACACCACGCCCAGGCCGTTACGCTCGCCCTCTTCTGCCGCCTCAATCACCCTTCTGGCGTGATCCACCTCTTCCTGCGTCGGGGCGTAGGCGTTGTGCAGCAGGTCAATCTGGCGCGGGTTAATCAGTGATTTGCCGTTGAAGCCCATCTTGCGGATCAGATCGACCTCGCGCAGGAACCCGGCCTCGTCGTTAACGTCTGACCACACCACGTCGAAGGCGTCGATACCCGCCGCGCGGGCGGCGTGCAGCACGGCACAGCGGGCGTAGAACAGCTCGGTGCCGTCGCCGCGCTCGGTCTGCATATCCATCACGTAGTCAAAGGCAGCCAGCGCAATGCCGATGAGGCGCGGAGAGCTGCGGGCAATCGCCACGGCGTTGATGACGCCAATGGCCGATTCAATCGCCGCCATCACGCGGGTGGAGCCGACCTCGCGGCCGCACGCCTGCTCGATGCGCTCGAGGTGGCCCTCCAGCTCGTAAATGTCGTCCGGGGTATCGGTTTTCGGCAGACGGATCACGTCCACGCCGGCCCGCACGGCGGCTTCCAGATCCAGCAGACCAAACGGCGTGCTCAGCGGGTTAATGCGCACCACGGTTTCGATATCCTGATACATCGGGTGCTGCAGCGCGTGGAACACCAGCATGCGCGCCGTATCCTTCTCGCGCAGGGCAACGGCGTCCTCAAGGTCAAACATGATGGCGTCGGGACGGTAGATAAAGGCGGTGGAGAGCATGGCGGCGTTAGCGCCCGGCAGGAACAGCATGCTGCGGCGGAGTTTGCTCATTTCAGCGCCCCCCAGTTGATGGCCTGTTCATCGGCGGCACGCAGCAGCGCGCTTTGCAGGCGGGCGCGGATCACACAGTCCAGCGCCCCTTTGTCTTCAATAATGATTAATCCCTGGTGCACGTTCATGGCGCGCAATGTGTCGTTGACCACCTGGCGAATCTGCTCGCCAAACTGCTTAATCACTTCGCTGTGGATGACGATCTCAAGCTCGCCGTGAGCGGGAGCAATTTTCACCATCAGGTCGCTGGACTCCTGCGTTCCGGCCAGCGCCTCCCTTACAATTTTCATGATAAATTCCTGGTAGTTAAGCGACTTCCGCACTCGCACGGTAATGCGTTTCGAGATGCGCGAAGGTGGAGTCCGGGACAATCTCCCGGATCCGGGAAAACTGCTGTGTCTTCAGTAAGCGGCGCACTTCGGACGCCGATATGGCGTTACCGGTGGCCTTGATGCGCGGCATTTCCACCACCTCGATATGCGAGGCCAGCAGGTCGTGCAGCGTCTGGTTGTACTGGCGGGTGATGTCGCAGAACGGCTCCGAGCCGATGAAGCGGTGCGTGATGCCGAGCGCCGGGGCGATGAAGTCCCGGAAGATCAGCACGTCGATCTCGCTCCACGCCTGCTGCACTTTGCCGGTCTCCTTCAGGAAGTAGGCCGGAAAGGTGGCGCGAGAGATGATGTACTGCGAGCCTTCATGCACCACCACGTTCGGCAGATGCGCCACGCCCGCCCGCACCATCTCCAGACGCGCGCTGAACGGGAAGAACGATGCGTCTTCACGCACCACGAACAGATGCAGGGCATCGCACCGCTGCGCCGCCTGCTCCACCAGATGGCGGTGGCCGAGGGTGAACGGATTGGCGTTCATCACGATGGCGCCAATCTTCTCCCCGCACTTGCGCTTCGCGCTCAGGGAACGGCAGTAGCGCGCGATCCCCTGCGGGGTGTTCTCCATCAGCACCGCGTTGTTCCCGCTCTGGGCAATCGGCCAGAAGCCGCTGCGGGCAAAGCGCTCCCGGTTGCACGGCCGGGTGCAGAGGAAGAGGTGAAAATGGCCGCGCTCCAGCGCCGCATTTTCCACCTCTGCCAGAAGCCGCGCGCTGAGGTTCTCGCCGCGAAGCTGCTCGTTGACCGCCACGCACTTGATGACGTTGGCGGCAAGCCCTGCGCAACCCACCAGCTGCGGGCCGGACCAGGCTTCGACGAACAGCGTGATGTCGTTGTCCAGGCCAAGGCCGCTGTCTGCCAGCAGATAACGGATCTGACTCAAGCGTTCCGGGTGTTTCGCCACCAGCGTGTGGCGAAAATCGATGGGTTGCGAATGCATGCTGCCGCCTTACTTAATGTGCTGCCGCAAGCCCGACGGCTGGCGCTTCCACGATCACGTTGCTGAGATGACCGATATGCTCGATCTCCACCTCAATGCGATCCCCCTCTTTCATAAACAGCGGCGGATTGCGCTTTTTACCCACCCCGCCCGGGGATCCGGTGATGATCACATCGCCAGGACTTAAGCGGGTGAAGGTGCTGATGTACTCGATCAGCTCCGCCACCTTGTGGATCATGCTGCTGGTGTTGTCTTCCTGCACCATGCGGCCGTTCAGCCAGGTGCGGATTGCCAGTTGGTGCGGATCCGGGATCTCGTCCGCCGTCGCCATCCACGGGCCAAACGCGCCGGTTTTGCGCCAGTTTTTACCGGCGGTAAACCAGGTGTGCTGCCAGTCGCGGGCGGAGCCGTCCATGTAGCAGCTGTAGCCCGCCACGTGGCGCAGGGCGTCGTCGCGGCTGATGTTCTCCCCGCCTTTACCGATGATCACCGCCAGCTCGCCTTCGTAGTCGAATTCGCTGGAGTGGCGCGGCTTCAGCACCGGCTCGTTGTGGCCGGTCTGTGAGTCCGGGAAGCGGACAAACAGCGTCGGGGCCGGGTTGTGCTGGTCAAACTCCTTGCGCTTGTCGGCGTAGTTCATGCCCACGCAGAGGATTTTTTCCGGCTGCTCAATCACCGGTAAGAAGGTGATGGCGCTCATCGGCACGTCCACGGCATCGTTCAGGTAGCGGGTGGCCTGCGCCAGCCCGTTGCCCTGCAGCAGCGCTTTAAGGTCGCTGTAGCGGTCGCCCAGACGGCGGCCTAAATCAATCACGCCGTCGGCCTGGACGATGCCGTAGCTGCGTTTTCCCTGGTATAAAAAGCTTGCGAGTTTCATTGTTCTTTCCTGAAAACTTAAACGAGGAAGTTGCCCAGAATCAGCAGAGAGATGGAGACGTTAATCGCCCCGCCGATACGGGTAGCAATCTGGGCGAACGGCATCAGGCTCATGCGGTTGCCTGCGGTCAGGATCGCCACGTCGCCAGTACCGCCCTGGCCGCTCTGGCAGCAGGAGACGATGGCGACATCAATCGGGTGCATGCCAATCTTTTTGCCGACGAAGAACCCGGTCGCCACGAGCGCGGAGACGGTGCTGATAATCACCAGCAGGTTGGTCAGCGTGAAGGCGGCCACCAGTTCATGCCATGGGGTGATGGCCACGCCAACGGCAAAGAGAATCGGGTAGGTCACGGAGGTCTGGAAGAACTTGTACACCACCTGCGAGCCTTCCAGCAGGCGCGGAGAGGCGCCGTTGCAGAGCTTCACCAGCACCGCCATAAACAGCATGCCGACCGGCGCAGGCAGGCCAATCAGCTTGTGGCCGAGCATGCCCAGCATGTAGAGCAGCACCGCCAGCAGCGCGCCGGAGGCGATGGTGGTCACGTCCGCTTTGCCGGAGAACGCCGGTTGAGAAACGGTGGCATCGGCATTGGCGCGGTTCGGCATCAGCTGGCCTTCACCGGTCAGGTGCGGGTAGCGTTTACCCAGCTGGTTCAGGCAGCCGGAGATGATGATGGCGGTCAGACCGCCGAGCATGACCATCGGCAGCACGCGTCCGAGCGCTACGCCCTGGTCCATATGCAGCAGGGTGGCATAGCCGATGGAAAGCGGGATTGCCCCTTCGCCCACGCCGCCCGCCATGATCGGCAGAATGATAAAGAAGAAGATCTGGAATGGCTCAAGACCCAGCGCCAGGCCGACGCCCATCCCCACGAGCATGCCGACGATTTCGCCGCACAGCATCGGGAAGAAGATGCGCAGGAAGCCCTGAATCAGCACCGTGCGGTTCATGCTCATGATGCTGCCGACAATAATGCAGCAGATATAGAGGTAGAGAATGTTGGTGGATTTGTAGAACTTGGTGGTGGACTCGACCACCACGTCCGGCAGCAGGCCGTAATAGACCAGCGCGGAAGGGATAAAGGTGGCGCAAATCGCCGCCGCGCCGAGCTTGCCGACAATCGGCAGGCGTTTGCCAAACTCGCCGCAGGCAAAGCCGAAGAAGGCCAGCGTCGCCACCATCACCACGATATCGCTCGGCAGTTTTCCGCCCAGGCAATCAATGGCGATCAGCGCGCCCGCCAGAACGAACAGCGGCAGAGGAATAATCCCGATTTTCCAGGTATCCATAATATGCCACCAGCGCTCTTTAAGCGAAGGCCGCTGAATTTCAATCGGGTCGTGGGTAACAGAGAAAGAATCGTCAGTTGTGCTCATAATAAGCCCCTTGGTTATTTTGTGCGTTCAGCTTAGAGTCACAAAGGCTTACTTTATGTGAGGAATGGCATATTAAAAGCGAAGTTTTAATGGCAGCTATGGTTTTAATGGTTTCTTTTATTTAATGTGATTTACGCCTTATTTATGGCCGTGGTTTTTATGGTTTCTTTTCTGAATTGAACAAACAAATAACATTTATTCGTGCAGCCAGAGGCCACCCGTCTTTGGGATAACGCTTTTACAACGCCCGCTGTGCAAGGGATCACAAGTTTTCGGCAAAGCGGACGTCCGCGCGAAAAAAGATGATATATTGGCGTTCTTTGTCGCTACCTTGCGTGAGAGTTATGAAAGTCTCTTTTCAGATAAAGCTGTTTATTTCGCTGGTTGCCTTTTTCTCAGTGCTTTTTGCGTTACTGGGCGGATATTATTATGCCGATGTCGGGAAACAGCTTTATCAGGAAATGAGCACGCGCGCCAAAATACAGGCTGAAGAGATTGCGCTTATTCCAACATTGCGACATGAAGTTGAACAAAAGAATATCGCCGCCATCCATGATTTTATGCAGAAGATTTCTGCGCACAGTGACGCCAGCTTTATTGTGATTGGTGATAATAAGGGCCAGCATCTTTTTCACTCCGTCTTCGCCGACAGAGTGGGCACCACGCTGGTAGGCGGTGACAACGAAGCCGTATTGCAGGGTAAAAGCACCACCACCATCCGCAAAGGCGGGTTGGGTATTTCGCTGCGCAGTAAGGCCCCCATCTTCAACGCTGCCGGACAGGTGGTCGGCATTGTTTCGGTCGGCTATCTCACCAGCTACCTGGACACCATTACCGTCAGTAAAGTGGTCAATATCCTGATTGCCGCGGTGCTGCTGCTGATTGCTCTCTTTATCTTCTCCTGGTTCTTTACCCGCAGTATTAAGAAGCAGATCTTCTCCCTCGAGCCGCGCGAGATCGGCCTGCTGGTACGCCAGCAGAAGGCGTTGATGGAGTCTATTTATGAAGGCGTAATTGCCATTGACGATCAAAGGCGGATTGAAGTCATCAACCAGGCGGCGCGCAAGCTGCTGGGGCTGAGCCAGCCGGCCCGTGAGCTTCGCGGGCAGCTGATAAGCCAGGTGATCGATCCGGTCCCGTTCTTCGACACGCAGACGATGCTGGCGAAAGATACCCATGATGAGATTTGCCGTTTTAACGATCTCACGGTGATTGCCAGCCGGGTCCACATCATGCTTGAGGGATCGCTGCAGGGCTGGGTGATCACCTTCCGCGATCGCAACGAGATCGACTCGCTGAGCGCCCAGCTCAGCCAGGTCAAACGCTACGTCGATAACCTTCGCATCATGCGCCATGAGCAGTTAAACCGGATGACCACCCTCTCCGGTCTGCTGCATATGGGCCGCTATGAGGAGGCGATTGGCTACATTCAGGCGCAGTCTGAACACGCTCAGGAGCTGCTGGACTTTATCTCTTCGCGCTTCAGCTCCCCGACTCTGTGCGGCCTGCTGCTGGGGAAAGCCGCCCGCGCGCGGGAGAAAGGGGTCGAGTTGAGTTTCGACCCGGCCTGTCGGCTGGACAGGCCGTTCCTGCCGTTGGGGGAGCAAGAGCTGATTTCGATTATTGGCAACCTGCTGGATAACGCTATCGAAGCGACGCAGCGGTCGCCGCTTCCCCACGCGCCGGTGGAGGTGCTGATAAAGCTCAGCGACCAGGAGCTGATTATTGAAGTGGCCGACCAGGGCGTTGGCATCAAGCCGGAGATCCGTGAGCGGATCTTTGAACGCGGCATCACCACCAAAACGCGCGGCGATCATGGGATTGGTCTGTATCTGATCGAAAGCTATGTCACACAGGCTGGCGGCGCGATAGAAGTTGCCGATAATATCCCGCGCGGCGCCATTTTCTCCCTGTTTATCCCGGCCACGGGAACCGCCCGGCAACTGGAAGACACCGACTATGCAACATGAACTTATCGACGTACTGATTGTTGAAGACGAGAACGAGCTGGCGCAACTGCACGCGGAGCTGATAAGCAAGCATCCGCGTCTGAGGCTGGTGGGCATTGCCTCGTCGCTGGCTGCGGCCCAGGCAGAGCTTGCAAGCAAACAGCCGCAGTTGGTGCTGCTGGATAACTATCTGCCCGACGGCAAAGGGATCTCGCTGATCAATAACCCCATGCTGGCCCGCGCCAACTGCTCGGTCATTTTTATTACTGCCGCCAGCGATATGGACACCTGCAGCCAGGCGATCCGCAACGGCGCGTTCGACTACATCCTCAAACCCGTCTCCTGGAAGCGGCTCAGCCAGTCGCTGGAGCGGTTTGTGCAGTTTGCCGAACAGCAGCGCGTCTGGAAGATTGTCGACCAGCAGAACGTCGATTCGCTCTATCAGCTTCAGGCGAAAAACTACCGCCAGGACAACGGCAGCAAGGGCATTGAGGAAAATACCCTGGCGCGGGTGCAGTCGCTGTTTAACGACAAGGCAACGCACAGCTTTACCGTGGATGAGGTGGTGAGCGAGACGGGATTGAGTAAAACCACCACCCGTCGCTATCTGGAGCACTGCGTGGAGGCGGGTTTTCTGACGGTGGAGATGCTGTACGGCAAGATTGGGCATCCAAGGAGGATGTACCGCCGCGCAGAAGCCTGAAGCGATATTGTAGGCCCGGTAAGCTTGCGCCACCGGGCAAATCGCCGGGTGGCGCTGACGCTTACCCGGCCTATGTTCGGGGGAGAGTCTACTTCAACACATATCCATACAGCCGCTTAATCCCGTCGGCATCCTTCTCGCTGTACACGCCCTGCAGCTCCGGCGAAAAGCCCGGCAGCAGGTTGATGCCCTCCTCCAGCGCCAGGAAGTAACGCTGTACCGCCCCGCCCCAGACTTCACCCGGCACCACGCACAGCACGCCCGGCGGATAGGGCAGCGCCCCTTCGGCAGCAATCCGCCCTTCGGCATCCCGTATGCGAACCAGCTCCACATTCCCGCGAATATACGCCTGATTGGCATCCTGCGGGTTCATCACCACCTCAGGCAGGCTCTTCTTGCGGAACATCGCCTTCTGCAAATCCTTCACGTCGAAGCTGACGTAGAGATCGTGCATCTCCTGACACAGTTGGCGAAGGGTATAATCCCGGTAGCGCACCGGGTATTTCTGGAAGATCGTCGGCAGCACGTCGGCCAGCGGGGTGTCGTCTTCAATATGCTGTTCAAACTGCCCCAGCATTGCCACCAGCTGAGCCAGCTTGTCGCTGCTTTCGGCAGGCGTCAGCAGGAACAGGATCGAGTTAAGGTCGCATTTTTCCGGCACGATGCCGTTTTCACGCAGGTAGTGCGCCAGAATCGTCGCCGGGATCCCGAAATCGGTGTACTCCCCGGTTTCGGCATCAATGCCCGGCGTGGTCAGCAGCAGCTTGCACGGGTCAACAAAGTACTGCTCGCTCGCATAGCCCTCAAATCCGTGCCATTTGGCCCCCGGCTCGAAGCTGAAGAAGCGCAGCTCGCTGGCAATGGCGTGCGTCGGATGATCCTGCCACGGCCGCCCCGCCACCACCGGTGGGATAAACGGCTTGATCATATGGCAGTTGGCAATGATGGCCTTGCGCGCCTCAATGCCCAGCTCCACACACTCGGCCCACAGCCTGCGCCCGCTTTCCCCTTCGTGGATTTTCGCATTGACATCCAGCGCCGCGAACAGCGGGTAAAACGGGCTGGTGGAGGCATGCAGCATAAAGGCGTTGTTCAGCCGCTTGTGCGGGCAGAAACGCGCCTGGCCGCGGATATGGTTATCCTTTTTATGGATCTGCGACGTTTGCGAGAACCCGGCCTGCTGTTTGTGCACCGACTGGGTCACAAAGATGCCCGGATCGTTCTCGTTCAGTTCCAGCAAGAGCGGGGACGTTTCCGCCATCATCGGAATAAACTGCTCGTAGCCTACCCAGGCGGAGTCAAAGAGAATGTAGTCGCACAGATGGCCGATCTTGTCGATCACCTGACGGGCGTTGTAGATCGTCCCGTCGTAGGTGCCTAGCTGAATGATCGCCAGGCGGAACGGACACGCCTCGTCGGCCTTCTCCGGCGCCGCCTCGCGGATCAGGTCCCGCAGATACGCGTCGTCAAAGCAGTGGTCGTCAATCCCGCCAATAAAGCCAAACGGGTTACGTGCGGCCTCAAGGTAAACCGGCGTGGCGCCCGCCTGGATCAGCGCCCCGTGGTGGTTAGATTTATGGTTGTTGCGGTCGAACAGCACCAGATCGCCGCGGGTGAGCAGCGCGTTGGTCACCACCTTGTTGGCCGCCGACGTGCCGTTCAGCACGAAGTAGGTTTTATCCGCGTTGAAGACTTTCGCCGCAAACTTTTGCGCATGCTTGGCGGACCCTTCGTGGATCAGCAGATCGCCCAGCTTCACGTCGGCGTTGCACATGTCCGCGCGGAACACGTTCTCACCGAAGAAATCATAGAACTGCCGCCCTGCCGGATGCTTTTTGAAAAACGCGCCGTGCTGGTGGCCCGGACAGGCGAAAGTGCTGTTGCCCATCTCCACATACTGACTCAGGGTGTCGAAAAACGGCGGCAGCAGGTTCTCTTCGTAACGGCTGGCAGCAGTCTCCAGTTCCAGAAACTCCTGAGCTTTACCCGAGATGACCGCGGTGGCGCCGTCAGGCACCTCCGTTGGCTCCTGAGAGAAAATAAACACCGGTAAATGAAAGCCCGTGCGTTTCAGCAAGGCAAGGATGCCGCTGCGACTCTCTGTCGTCGTCATGACGACGGCTGCCACATCGGTGAAATCCGTGCTGTCCAGCGTCACCTTTTCGCGATGCGTAGACACCGTTGAGAGCAGCTCGCGGCTGACGGCGATTTTCATGGTTTTCATAAGCGCAATTACCCTCACCGAACGGTGAGACAGGGAGGAGAAAATTCGCGCAATAATGTCACCTTTTATTTTGAGGTGCAAGAAGGAATCAGTATGCACGTATATCACCCAAAGCTAAGGCCCGCGCAGCGCTGACGTGCCATAATAATGCAATATCAATGATTAAATAACAGGAGTTAAGCGTGGTTATCGGGCCATTTATCAACGCAGGAGCCGTATTGCTGGGCGGCGTACTCGGCGCAGTGCTGAGCCAGCGGCTGCCGGAGCGTATCCGCTCATCCATGCCCTCGATATTCGGCCTGGCCTCGTTAGGGATCGGTATTCTGTTAGTGGTCAAATGCGCCAACCTGCCGGTGATGGTGTTGGCCACCCTGCTCGGCGCGCTGATTGGCGAGTTTTGCTATCTGGAAAAAGGCATCAATAATGCGGTAGGCAAAGCCAAAAACCTGATAGCCCGACCGGGCAAGGCGAAGCACGGCACGCACGAGACGTTTATTCAGAACTACGTCGCCATCATTATTCTGTTTTGCGCCAGCGGCACCGGGATTTTCGGTTCGATGCAGGAAGGGATGACGGGCGACCCGAGCATTTTAATTGCAAAAGCGTTTCTGGATTTCTTCACCGCCACTATTTTTGCCACCACGCTCGGCATTGCCGTCGCGGCGATTTGCGTGCCGATGCTGCTTATCCAGCTGGCACTGGCTACCTGCGCCACGTTAATTCTCCCGCTCACTACGCCGGCGATGATGGCAGACTTTACCGCCGTCGGCGGCCTGCTGCTGCTGGCAACAGGGCTGCGCATCTGTGGGATTAAGATGTTTGCCGTGGTGAACATGCTGCCCGCGCTGCTGCTCGCCATGCCGCTCTCCGCGCTCTGGACGCACTTTTTCGCTTAAGGATGCGGCGAAATGGTGAGAGATTGCGCAGTCCGTAACGAAAACAACATTTTTCGTTGACGACACCGGGCAGATCGGGTTTAATGCGCC
>NZ_CAMFKT010000027.1:0-47609 GCF_945957325.1 Enterobacter sp. PL1 | reverse complement strand
CGTTTCCGATAATGATCCTTAGTCGCTCAAATGGCATTATTCCCGCCATTTAAAGTGAGTTTAACCATGCTTATTGGCTATGTACGTGTATCAACAAATGACCAGAACACAGCATTACAGCGTAATGCGCTGGAATGTGCAGGATGTGAGCTGATTTTTGAAGACAAGATAAGCGGCAGAACCTCAGACAGACCTGGACTTAAACGAGTACTCAGAACGCTATCTGAAGGTGACACCCTCGTGGTCTGGAAGCTTGATCGCCTCGGACGCAGCATGCGTCATCTGGTTGGACTGGTGGAAGAACTACGCGAGCGAGGTATCAACTTTAAAAGTCTGACTGACAGCATAGATACTTCATCGCCAATGGGGCGCTTCTTCTTTCATGTTATGGGGGCATTGGCCGAGATGGAACGTGAACTGATTGTTGAACGTACACGTGCAGGTTTGGCTGCTGCGCGAGCTGAGGGGCGCGTGGGAGGTCGAAGACCTAAGTTAACACCTGAACAGTGGGCGCAGGTTGGAAGATTGTTAGCGGCTGGCGAAACTCGTCAGAGGGTGGCCCTAATTTATGACGTCGGAATCTCAACCCTGTACAAACGATTCCCAGCATCTGACATATAAATCACGATCACAAACGCGATCCAATGTTAGTTGTCAATGTGTCGCGTTTTGATTGGCGCGCGGCAGGCAGGATGAGCAGACTGCGTTTCTGCCGAACGGTCAACGTCCGCCAGCGTAATGCCGCAGGGGCTTCCTCTTCCTCGAGGGACGGGAGTGATGGCGCTGAAAACCGGCGTCCAGCCAGCCATAGCATGAGCAGTGACCCGAGAAAGCTGGCGGCATCAATGGCCAGCAGGGTAAATACGGATATCTTCTGAAACAGCATCACGCCCAGGCCGGTCCCCAGCAAAACCTGAGAAGCAAAAATCACATTTTCCAGACAGGTCGCAGCAGGCAGCTCCGCTTCGCTGAGACCGCGCTTGAAGAGCAACGTCAGCGCGGGCCAGCTCATCCCGCTGAGCAGCGCTTCGGTGGATTGCACGGCGAGTAACGCGGTAACGCTGTGATAACCCACACCAACCAGGGGAAAGAGCAGGGCGAGCAATCCCAGCGCCTCGGTCAGTATCAGCAGGGCGATCGGAGAACATCGGGAGCACAGCTTTTCGCCGATCGTACTTCCGATAAACCCCGGTACCGTAGCGAAAAGAAAAGCGAGGGTGAGCAGTGCGGGCGGGGCTGACCATGCTAACAGCAAGCCGAAGACCACGACCTGGGTTAAGCCATTCCCCAGCGAAGAAAAGATAAAAGCACAAGCAAGGAGGCGCAGCCATCGGTGGCAGCGCAGCGCTTCAATCAGCGCATACAGAAGCGAATTCATGACGATTTCCTTTCAAAAACGATTTAATCCACGCTGCAGAATGTGCGCGTGTGTGAGAAAAAGTTAATGAAAAGAGATCGTTACATTGGCGGGCTCGTTTGCGGATGCAGGTGTAAAGAATGTAGCAGCAGAAAGGCGATAAAAAAAGGAGGCCGTTTGGCCTCCTTTTTGTTTATTGTTGGGTACCGTTGTTTTGCAGGGTCAGCAACAGCCCGTCACGGCGCATGGCGGCGGCCTCTTCCGGCTTATGCTGCTTGTCCAGCGTATCGGCAAGCCAGGCGTAGTCGAAGGCGTCCGGACGCTGCTTCAGCGCTGCACGGAAGGCGAGGCTCGCCTCCTGCCATTCGCCGTGCTTCATCAACGACTGGCCGAGCGTGCTCCACAGCAGCGGTCGATCGCCGACGGTTTTAATCTGCTGACGCAGCACTTTTTCGATTTGCTCAGGATTGTTGGTTTTCAGGCGCGGGATCACCATCACCAGACGATCGTCGTACTGACGCTTCAGACCGTCGAGGAGGATCGCCTGAGCCGTGTCGTGATCGTCACACTCAATGAGATGTTCCGCCATCGCCACCTGCAGAGGAACCTGCTGACGCGTTTTACGGCTCTGATTCTTCCACCACGTTTTCAGACCGTCGCTGCCCAGGTCTGCGCGCGCCTGATCCATCAGGCCAATCCACGCCAGACGCTGAAGCTCATCACGATGTTCATCGTCGCCCACCTCGGCCTTCGCCATCGACGGAATGATGTCCAGCAGTGAGCCCCAGGCGCCGGTACGAATATAGGCCTGCTCGGCAAGGCGCAGCACTTCCGGATGACGCGGCGCGACTTCCAGCAGACGGTCGATGCCGTGGCGAGCCGCGTGATTCTCATTGCGTGCCAGCTGCAGACGAACGCGCGTGATTTCCACCGGAATCGGGTCGCCGTGAGCCAGCTCAGCCGCTCGCTCCAGATGCTGATTAGCGCGGGCTTCATCACCGCGCTGCTGCGCCGCTTCGGCCGCCAGCAGATAGTTCACCACCGGCTGTTCGGCATGGTCGGCGTTTTTCGACATCAGCTTTTCAACCTGCTGATAGTCACCCTCTGCGAGCTTAAGCAGCGCCTGCTCGGTCTGTTTACGGGCGCGACGGCGCTTACGGCCAACGAACCAGCCGCGGGTATGGGCACCGGTACGGAAAATACGGCGCAGGATCCACTCGATCGCAAACAGCACCACCACGCCAAGGATCAGAATGATCGTCAGACCCGTTACGCTGGTTTCAATGTTGTAGTTATCGGTCTGGATCAGGACATAACCCTGATGACCCGCAAGCATAGGCCCCAGGACGATCCCGGCGATCAGCAGGATAAAGAGTAAGAGGACTTTTAGCATCGTTACTCTCCCTGCGGTGCGCTTTCAGGCGCAGGAGTCGGAGCAGGTGCCGCTCCGCTCGCCTGCTCAGCCGGAACGCCCGGCTGCGCCAGCAGGTTACGCACGCGCGTCTGCATCAGTTTCTCCAGAATCGGCTGGCTGGTCAGCTTGTCCGGCACGTTCATGGTGATGTTCTGCTGGCTCAGCTTATCAATGTCTTCGAGGAAGGCGGTGGTCGTCGCATCATCGGTGTTGTAGTAAGCGCGTACCCACGTTGAGACGTTATCCAGCGCCTGTTTATAGGTCTCTTCCTGATGACGCGGCACGGCCTGGGCCGCCACCAGCAGGCGGGAACGAATGTTCTCGCGCAGATAGATGTCCTGGTTCGGCGCGAGCAGCGGTACGGCCGTTTCGTCGCGACGGCGGATAGTGATAAAGCTGTCCATAAAGTTCTGCCAGCTTTTCTGCAGGTTTATGCGCCATTCGCTCAGGGAGCTGGAAAGCTCGGTACCGTCGGAATCCATCGGGGAGTCGTCGTCGTTGTTATCCGCCAGCTGCAGGTTATCAATCTGATTCGACAGCTGATTCACTTTAAGGATAATGCCGTCGTAATCCACCTGCGAAACGGCGGAGAGGCTGGCGATGTCTTCGGTAATCGCGCGACGGGCGGTAATGAGGCTTGGGTCGTTCATGTCCGCCAGGCTTGCATCGGCGCTTTTCAGCAGCGCGGCGGCAGTGGTGACGTCCTGATCGCTCCAGAGCTTACGTCCGGCGAGCTTCACCAGGAAGTCAGCCTGCGAGAGCAGCCAGGTTTTGGCATCGGTGCCGGAAATCGTGGCGACTTTCTGCTGTACTTCACCCAGCTGTTTGGTCAGCTCTTCCTGTTTGCTGTTCGCTTCGGCAAGCGCGGCGGCCTGCTGCTTAATCACGGCTTCCAGCTCGGTTTTCTGCGTCTCCTGCTCTTTTTGCAGGGCAGTGAGCTGATTCACCAGCGCATCGCTGGTGGACGTCTGGTTAGCGCTCTGTTGCTTCACCAGCCCGTACAGGCCAACCCCCGCTGCCAGCGCAATGGCGATGGCAATCGCGCTCAGCGTGAGGCTTGTTTTGTTGCTGCCGTTTTTCTTCTCAGCGGTTTTCTCAGTCGTCTCTGGCTGTGGCGTCGTCTCCACAGTCTCCCTGGTCTCTTCAACCACGGCGGAGGATTTGTCGTGTTCCGTCATTATGGCTTCCCATTTGAGAGTTATTGTAATGCGCGCAGCAGCGCATCGTTGTCGGCGTTATCAGCGATCCGAATATCCTGCCAGCCCAGTTCCCGGGCCTGGTTCGCCAGACGCTCACTGACGACCAGAAGCCGACAGCGGAGTAACCAGTTTTCGCGATACCAAAGCGGTATCAGCGTCCAAAGCTGTTGTAACATTTCACCGCTGGTGACCACCAGTGTATTGATGCCTCGCGCGTGCCAGCGCATCGCCTCTTCCGCGCCATCGTAGTGTTTTGCACAGCGCTGATAGCACTCAACGAACGTCACGTTCGCACCACGTTCACGCAGCGTTTCGCCCAGCAGCTCGCGCCCCCCATTGCCGCGCAAAATGAGCGCACGCTTTCCGGCAACAGTTTGTAATTCAGGTAATTGTAGCAAGACTTCAGTGATTTCCCGATCTAACGGGTAACGAACGTCCGCGCCGCTTACGGTATGCAGCGCCAGTGCCGTTGTGCGGCCAATCGCGAAATAGCCGGGGGCGGTTGGCCAGGCCATGTCCTGCTGCTGCAGCTGTGCGTGGGCAAATTCCACGGCATGCTGCGACAGCGCAAACAGCAGGTCACCGTCCTGAAGGGTATTCATCTGGTCGGCGAGCGCAGAGAGCTCGCGACCGGGGGAGAATTCAATGAGCGGAAAACTCCAGGCCACCTGCCCCAGTGCGCGCAGACGGCTCACTAACTGCTCTCCTGCGGGAGAAGGGCGGGTGACGAGAATACTCATGCAGGGGGCTCTCCATTATATACGTCAGCCAGGATCTCGCGGGCGCCGTTATCCAGTAACTCTTCCGCCAGCGACACGCCAAGCTGCTCGGCATCTTGCGCGTTACCGCGACGTTCGCCGCGCACCATCTGCGAACCGTCCGGGGCGCCTACCAGCGCGCGCAGCCACAGTTCGCCATTCGTCAATTCAGCATAGCTGCCAATTGGCACCTGGCACCCGCCTTCGAGGCGGGTATTCATCGCCCGCTCCGCTTTTACGCGCGTAGCGGTTTCTTCATGATTCAGTGGGGCAAGCAGCTCGCGAGTACGCGCATCGTCCAGACGGCACTCGATGCCGACGGCACCCTGGCCAACAGCGGGCAGTGAGAGCTCTGGCGGCAGCGCTACGCGAATACGTTCTTCCAGCCCCAGACGCTTCAGGCCGGCAACGGCGAGAATAATGGCATCGTAATCGCCGTTATCCAGCTTGCCCAGACGCGTGCCGACGTTACCGCGCAGCGAGCGGATGATCAGGTCAGGACGACGCTCTGCCAGCTGACACTGACGGCGTAAACTCGACGTACCAACCACGCTACCCGCTGGCAGCGCGTCGAGCGAGTCATAGCGGTTAGAGACAAACGCATCGCGCGGGTCTTCGCGCTCGCAGATGGTCACTAGCCCCAGCCCTTCCGGGAACTCGACGGGCACATCTTTCATCGAATGTACGGCGATATCGGCGCGGTTCTCAAGCAATGCCAGTTCCAGTTCTTTGACAAACAGGCCCTTGCCGCCCACTTTCGCCAGCGGCGTATCGAGGATCACATCACCGCGCGTGACCATCGGCACCAGCTCGACGCGCAATCCACTGTGGCAGGCTTCCAGGCGCTGCTTCACATAATGTGCCTGCCAGAGCGCGAGAGGGCTTTGGCGTGTGGCAATTCTCAAAACATTGTCTAACATGCTTGTTACCGTCATTATCAATCGCTAACCATCCTAACATTGTTGACTCTGGGATGGCAGTTTTACGGTTGATGAAGAGTGAGAGGGACAAGGCGGCGTATTCGTCAGCCAGAGCCGTATTCAGGAATTTACACGTACAGAACGGTGCTACACTTGTATGTAGCGCATCTTTCTTTACGGTCAATCGGCAAGGTGTTAAATTGATCACGTTTTAGACCATTTTTTCGTCGGTACCACCAAAAATGATAAGGGCGAAAAAGGGTAACGGTTATCTTTTTGAAATACTGCGGGTCCGCTGTTAGTCGTGTTTTGAATAGCTGCGACACCCGGAAACATCAGGCGATACGTCTTGTACCTCTATATTGAGACTCTGAAACAGAGACTGGATGCCATAAATCAACTGCGTGTGGATCGCGCGCTTGCTGCTATGGGCCCTGCTTTCCAGCAGGTATACAGTCTGCTGCCGACATTATTGCACTATCACCACCCGCTGATGCCTGGCTACCTTGATGGTAACGTTCCCCAGGGCATTTGCCTTTTCACGCCTGATGAAACCCAACAGCATTATTTGAACGAGCTGGAACTCTACCGGGGCATGCCGCCACAGGAGTCCCCGAAAGGTGAACTGCCGATTACCGGCGTTTACTCTATGGGGAGCACCTCATCGGTAGGGCAAAGCTGTTCTTCTGACCTGGACATCTGGGTCTGTCATCAGTCCTGGCTCGATAACGAAGAGCGTCAGCTGCTTCAGCGTAAATGCAGCCTGCTGGAGAGCTGGGCGGCCTCGCTCGGCGTGGAAGTGAGCTTCTTCCTGATTGATGAAAACCGTTTCCGCCATAACGAAAGCGGCAGTCTGGGTGGTGAGGACTGCGGCTCGACCCAGCACATCTTATTGCTGGATGAATTCTACCGTACTGCCGTTCGTCTGGCCGGGAAACGTATTCTGTGGAATATGGTCCCGTGCGAAGAAGAAGAGCATTACGACGATTACGTCATGTCGCTTTATGCGCAGGGCGTACTGACGCCAAACGAATGGCTGGACCTCGGCGGTCTCAGCTCACTGTCTGCGGAAGAGTATTTCGGCGCAAGCCTCTGGCAGCTCTATAAGAGTATCGACTCACCGTACAAAGCGGTGCTCAAAACGCTGCTGCTTGAAGCCTACTCCTGGGAATACCCGACGCCGCGCCTGCTGGCGAAAGACATCAAGCAGCGCCTGCACGACGGGGAGATCGTCTCCTTCGGGCTCGACGCCTACTGCATGATGCTGGAGCGCGTAACCGAATACCTGAAAGCCATTGATGACACCACGCGTCTGGACCTGGTACGTCGATGTTTCTATCTCAAAGTCTGTGAGAAGTTGAGCCGCGAACGCGCCTGCGTGGGCTGGCGTCGTGAAGTGGTCAGCCAGTTAGTCAAAGAGTGGGGATGGGACGACGCGCGTCTGTCCATGCTCGACAACCGGGCCAACTGGAAAATCGATCAGGTGCGTGAAGCGCACAACGAACTGCTCGATGCAATGATGCAAAGCTACCGTAATCTGATCCGCTTTGCGCGCCGCAACAACCTCAGCGTTTCCGCCAGTCCGCAGGATATCGGGGTATTGACCCGTAAGCTGTACGCCGCGTTTGAAGCGCTGCCGGGTAAAGTCACGCTGGTTAACCCGCAGATTTCGCCTGACCTGTCAGAACCGAACCTGACCTTTATCTACGTGCCGCCGGGCCGCGCGAACCGCACCGGGTGGTATCTGTACAACCGTGCGCCAAGCATGGATTCCATCATCAGCCATCAGCCGCTGGAATATAACCGCTATCTGAACAAGCTGGTGGCATGGGCCTGGTTTAACGGCCTGCTGACCTCGCGCACGCGCCTGTTTATCAAAGGCAATGAAGTGGTCGATCTCGCTAAGCTGCAGGAGATGGTGGCGGATGTGTCGCACCACTTCCCGCTGCGTCTGCCTGCGCCGACGCCAAAAGCGCTCTACAGCCCGTGTGAGATTCGCCATCTGGCGATCATCGTCAACCTGGAATACGACCCGACGGCGGCCTTCCGCAATCAGGTGGTCCATTTTGACTTCCGCAAGCTGGACGTCTTTAGCTTTGGCGAGCAGCAAAACTGCCTGGTGGGCAGCGTGGACCTGCTGTACCGCAACTCGTGGAACGAAGTGCGTACCCTGCACTTCAACGGCGAGCAGGCGATGATCGAAGCGCTGAAAACCATTCTTGGCAAGATGCACCAGGATGCCGCGCCGCCGGACAGCGTGGAAGTGTTCTGCTACAGCCAGCACCTGCGCGGGTTGATTCGTACCCGCGTGCAGCAGCTGGTCTCCGAGTGTATCGAGCTGCGTCTCTCCAGTACCCGTCAGGAAACCGGGCGCTTTAAAGCGCTGCGCGTCTCCGGCCAGACCTGGGGCCTGTTCTTTGAACGTCTCAACGTGTCGGTACAGAAGCTGGAAAACGCCATTGAATTCTACGGCGCGATTTCGCATAACAAGCTGCATGGCCTGTCGGTGCAGGTGGAAACCAACCACGTTAAGCTCCCGCAGGTGGTGGACGGCTTTGCCAGTGAAGGGATTATTCAGTTCTTCTTTGAAGAGTCGGGCGACGATGCCGGGTTCAACATCTACATTCTGGATGAGACCAACCGCGCCGAGGTGTATCACCATTGTGAAGGCAGTAAAGAGGAGCTGGTGCGCGACGTCAGCCGCTTCTACTCCTCTTCGCATGACCGCTTTACCTACGGCTCAAGCTTTATCAACTTTAACCTGCCGCAGTTCTACCAGATTGTGAACGTCGATGGCCGTGCACAGGTGATCCCGTTCCGCACTCAGGCCGTCACGCCTGCCGCGCCTGCCAATCAGGACACCGCGCCGCTGTTGCAGCAGTATTTCTCCTGAGCCTTTTCGCCGGGTGGCTAATGCTTACCCGGCCTACGGTTCGAGCCGTTGTAGGCCCGGTAAGGCGCAGCCGCCACCGGGCAACAAAACTACCTGAAACGCACTTCCTCACCCGCCTGCGCGGTCGCGGCCTGTTCCAGCAGATCCCAGAACGGTACGCCGCTACGGTCGCACACCCACTCATCACCCTTCAGATCGAAGTGATAGCCGCCCTGTTTGGCCGCCAGCCACACCTGGTGAAGCGGCTCCTGACGGTTAATAATAATTTTGCTGCCATTTTCGAAGCTCAGGGTCAGAATACCGCCGTTGATTTCACAATCGATATCGCTGTCGCCGTCCCAGTCGTCAAGACGCTCTTCGATGGTCATCCACAGGTTGTCGGCAAGGCGATGGAATTCACTGTCGTTCATGGTTTTGTTCCTGTTTTTCGTGATGCCGGCAGTATAACCCTAAATAATTCCCGTTGCAGGAAAGCGGCAAACTCTTGCTTTTGTGTCTTCTCCTGCGATGATAGAAACAGATTTGAACTTACGGGCAACTTTATAATGAAAAACGCTTTCCGAACGCTTGCCGTTCTCATCACGCTGTTTAGCCTGACTGGCTGCGGACTGAAGGGACCACTGTACTTTCCGCCTGCGGATAAAACCGCACCACCGCCGACGAAACCGGTTAACAGCGGCATTGAGTCTTCCACGCCAGATACTAACGACCGTGGCGACAACGGCGGCCCGACTCAGGTTAATCTCTGACGACAACGTTCTGTACCCGCGCAATGGAGCAAATGATGCAGTTCTCTAAAATGCATGGCCTTGGCAACGATTTTATGGTCGTCGACGCGGTAACGCAGAATGTGTTTTTCTCACCGGAACTGATCCGTCGTCTGGCGGATCGGCATCTGGGCGTGGGGTTCGATCAGCTGCTGGTGGTTGAGCCGCCGTACGATCCCGACCTCGATTTCCACTACCGTATTTTTAACGCGGACGGCAGCGAAGTGAACCAGTGCGGCAACGGCGCGCGCTGTTTCGCCCGCTTTGTCCGCCTGAAAGGGCTGACTAACAAGCGTGATATTCGCGTCAGCACGGCCAATGGTCGCATGGTGCTCAGCGTCACGGATGATGAGCTGGTGCGCGTGAACATGGGCGAGCCTAACTTCGAGCCTTCCGTCGTGCCGTTTCGCGCAAACAAAGCGGAAAAGACCTATATTATGCGGGCGGCCGAGCAGACAGTATTGTGCGGCGTCGTCTCTATGGGTAACCCACACTGCGTGATCCAGGTTGATGATGTGGAAACCGCGGCGGTCGAAACGCTCGGCCCGGTGCTGGAAAGCCACGAACGTTTCCCGGAGCGCGCGAACATCGGTTTTATGCAGGTGGTGAAGCGCGAGCACATTCGTCTGCGGGTTTACGAGCGTGGTGCGGGCGAGACGCAGGCCTGCGGAAGCGGAGCCTGTGCGGCAGTGGCCGTGGGCATCTCCCAGGGGTTACTGGCTGAAGAGGTTCGCGTGGAATTACCGGGCGGTCGGCTTGATATCGCCTGGAAAGGACCGGGTCATCCACTGTATATGACGGGCCCGGCGGCACATGTCTATGACGGGTTTATCCATCTATGAAACAACCAGGGGAAGAACTGCAGGAAACAGTGACGGAACTGGACGACAGAGCTGTTGTTGATTATCTGCTGCGCAATCCTGAGTTTTTTATTCGCAATGCACGCGTCGTCGAAGAGATGCGCGTGCCGCATCCGGTTCGCGGAACCGTGTCGCTGGTGGAATGGCACATGGCGCGCGCGCGCAACCACATCAGCCAGCTTGAAGAGAACATGACGCTGCTGATGGAGCAGGCCAGCACCAATGAAAGCCTGTTCTATCGTCTGCTGCATCTGCAGGCGCGTCTGGCGTCGGCGCACAGTCTTGACGAGTTCCTCAGCCGCTTCCACCGCTGGGCCCGCGAGCTGGGGCTGGCGGGTGCAACGATTCGTCTTTTCCCTGACCGCTGGCGCATCGGCGCACCGTCGGGATTTACCCATCTGGCACTGAGCCGTCAGGCGTTTGAACCGCTGCGCATTCAGCGTCTGGGCCATGAGCACCACTATCTGGGGCCGCTTAACGGACCTGAGCTGCTGGTGGTGTTACCGGAGGCCAAAGCGATTGGCTCGGTGGCGATGTCGCTGATGGGGCGCGATGGCGATCTGGGCGTCATCTTATTTACCAGCCGCGACGCGCATCACTATGAGCAGGGGCAAGCCACGCACCTGCTGCAGGAGATCGCCCTGATGCTGCCTGAGCTGCTGGAGCGCTGGATTGAGCGCGTATGACGGACGGACTGCTCGCCACTGACGTCTCACGCTTTCTGCGCTATCTCGGCGTGGAACGTCAGCTTAGCCCCATTACGCTGCTTAACTATCAGCGTCAGCTTGATGCCATCATGCAGATCGCCGACGAGATCGGCCTGAAAAGCTGGCAACAATGTGATGCTGCGACGGTACGCGCGTTCGTCGTGCGTAGCCGCAAAAAAAATCTCAGCCCGGCAAGCCTGGCGCTCAGGCTCTCTGCGCTGCGCAGCTTCTTCGACTGGCTGGTCAGCCAGGGGGGCTTAAAAGCCAACCCGGCAAAAGGGATCGCCACGCCGAAAGCGCCGCGCCATCTGCCTAAAAATATTGACGTTGACGACGTAAACCGTCTGCTGGATATCGATCTGAACGATCCGCTGGCCGTCCGCGATCGCGCGATGCTGGAGGTGATGTACGGTGCCGGGCTGCGTCTGTCTGAACTCGTCAACCTCGACCTGAAGCATCTCGATCTGGAATCGGGCGAAGTGTGGGTAATGGGTAAGGGCAGCAAAGAGCGCCGCCTGCCGATTGGCCGCAATGCGGTTTCCTGGATTGAGCACTGGCTTGACCTGCGCGGGCTGTTTGGCTCCGACGAAGATGCGCTGTTCCTGTCGAAACTCGGCAAGCGGATCTCGGCGCGTAACGTGCAGAAGCGCTTTGCGGAGTGGGGCATTAAGCAGGGGCTAAACAGCCACGTGCATCCGCACAAGCTGCGCCACTCCTTTGCAACACACATGCTTGAGTCAAGCGGCGATCTGCGCGGCGTGCAGGAACTGCTTGGCCACGCGAACCTGTCGACCACACAAATTTATACCCACTTAGACTTCCAACACCTTGCCTCGGTGTATGACGCGGCGCATCCACGCGCCAAACGGGGGAAATAATGCGTTTTTACCGCCCACTCGGTCAGATCTCAGCCCTGACGTTTGACCTTGATGACACTCTTTATGACAACCGCGAGGTGATCCTGCGTACCGAGCAGGAGTCGCTGGCGTTTGTGCAGAACTATCATCCCGCGCTGAAGACGATGCAGAACAAGGACTTCCAGAAGCTGCGTCAGTCCCTGCGGGAGACCGAGCCGGACATTTACCACGACGTGACCGAATGGCGTCGTCGCGCGGTTGAGCAGGCGATGCTGAATGTAGGCCTGAGTGCGCAGGATGCCGCGATTGGGGCGGAAGCGGCCATGGAAAACTTCGCCAAATGGCGCAGCCGTATCGACGTGCCGCAGGAAACCCACGACACGCTGGCGACGCTTGCCGAAAAGTGGCCGCTGGTGGCCATCACCAACGGCAATGCCCAGCCGGAGCTGTTCGGCCTCAGCGATTACTTTGAATTCGTGCTGCGTGCGGGTCCTCACGGGCGCGCGAAGCCGTTCAGCGACATGTACCATCTGGCGGCGGATAAGCTTAACCTGCCGCTGGGTAAGATCCTGCACGTGGGGGATGACCTGACCACAGACGTGGCGGGCGCCATCCGCTGCGGCATGCAGGCCTGCTGGATCAAGCCGGAAAATGCTGACCTGATGATCGCCTCCGATAGCCGTCTTCTGCCGCACGTGGAAATTTCGCGGTTGGCATCCCTCACGACGCTGATATAATCACCAGTAATATTGTATAAATTACCAGGGTTTTGCTGTTGTAGGCCCGGTAAGCGAAGCGCCACCGGGCGTTTTGCTCTGTTCCTGAATACTATGTGACGGTGCCAATGGACGTTTCTTACCTGCTCGACAGCCTTAATGACAAACAGCGTGATGCGGTTGCCGCCTCGCGCACCAACCTGCTGGTGCTGGCTGGTGCGGGCAGTGGTAAGACGCGCGTGCTGGTTCACCGTATCGCCTGGCTGCAGAGCGTGGAAAACTGCTCGCCGTACTCCATCATGGCGGTCACGTTCACCAACAAGGCGGCGGCGGAGATGCGCCACCGCATCGCGCAGCTGATGGGCACCAGCCAGGGCGGCATGTGGGTTGGCACCTTCCACGGTCTGGCGCACCGCCTGTTGCGTGCGCACCACATGGACGCCAACCTGCCGCAGGATTTCCAGATCCTCGACAGCGAAGACCAGCTCCGTCTGCTGAAGCGCCTGATCAAGGCGATGAACCTCGACGAGAAGCAGTGGCCGCCGCGTCAGGCGATGTGGTACATCAACGGCCAGAAAGACGAAGGGCTGCGCCCGCACCACATTCAGAGCTTCGGCAACCCGGTCGAGCAGACCTGGCAGAACGTCTACAAGGCCTATCAGGAAGCGTGCGATCGCGCCGGCCTGGTGGATTTTGCCGAGCTGCTGCTGCGCGCTCACGAGCTGTGGCTCAACAAGCCGCACATCCTGCAGCACTACCGTGAACGCTTCACCAACATTCTGGTGGACGAATTCCAGGATACCAACAACATCCAGTACGCGTGGATCCGCCTGCTGGCCGGTGATACCGGCAAGGTGATGATCGTGGGCGATGACGATCAGTCCATCTACGGCTGGCGAGGCGCGCAGGTGGAGAACATTCAGCGCTTCCTTAACGACTTCCCCGGCGCCGAAACCATCCGTCTGGAGCAGAACTACCGCTCGACCAGCAACATTCTGAGCGCGGCTAACGCCCTGATTGAAAACAACAACGGGCGTCTGGGTAAAAAACTGTGGACCGACGGCGTCGACGGCGAACCGATTTCGATTTACTGCGCCTTCAACGAGCTCGACGAAGCGCGCTTCGTGGTCAACCGCATCAAAACCTGGCAGGACAACGGCGGCGCGCTGGAGCAGTGTGCCATTCTCTATCGCAGCAACGCCCAGTCGCGCGTGCTGGAAGAGGCGCTGCTGCAGGTGGGGATGCCGTACCGCATTTACGGCGGTATGCGCTTCTTCGAACGTCAGGAAATTAAAGATGCGCTCTCGTATCTGCGCCTCATTGCGAACCGTAACGACGACGCGGCGTTTGAACGCGTGGTCAACACGCCGACCCGCGGGATTGGCGACCGTACGCTGGACGTGGTGCGTCAGGCCTCGCGCGACCGCCAGCTGACGCTGTGGCAGGCGTGCCGCGAGCTGCTGCAGGAAAAGGCCCTTGCCGGACGCGCGGCCAGCGCCCTGCAGCGCTTCCTTGAGCTGATTGACGCCCTGGCGCAGGAAACCGCCGACATGCCGCTGCACGTGCAGACCGACCGGGTGATTAAAGACTCGGGCCTGCGCACCATGTACGAGCAGGAAAAAGGCGAGAAGGGCCAGACCCGTATTGAGAACTTAGAGGAACTGGTCACGGCAACGCGCCAGTTCAGCTACAACGAAGAAGACGAGGACCTGATGCCGCTGCAGGCGTTCCTCTCCCACGCCGCGCTGGAGGCGGGCGAAGGGCAGGCGGACACCTGGCAGGATGCGGTTCAGCTCATGACGCTGCACTCCGCCAAAGGTCTGGAGTTCCCGCAGGTGTTTATCGTCGGGATGGAAGAGGGGATGTTCCCGAGCCAGATGTCGCTGGATGAAGGCGGACGTCTGGAAGAGGAGCGTCGTCTGGCCTACGTGGGCGTGACGCGTGCGATGCAGAAGCTGACGCTGACCTACGCTGAAACCCGACGTCTCTATGGTAAAGAGGTCTACCACCGTCCGTCGCGCTTTATCGGTGAACTGCCGGAAGAGTGTGTCGAAGAGGTACGTCTGCGGGCGAGCATCAGCCGTCCGGTCAGCCATCAGCGCATGGGCTCGCCGATTGCGGAAACCGACACCGGCTACAAGCTGGGCCAGCGCGTGCGCCATTCGAAGTTTGGCGAAGGCACCATTGTGAATCTGGAAGGCAGCGGCGAGCACAGCCGCCTGCAGGTGGCGTTCCAGGGGCAGGGGATCAAATGGCTGGTGGCCGCCTACGCGAAGCTGGAAACAGTCTAACTTTCAGAAAAATATCATTATTTTGTAATAATCTGCTAGCCTTATACGTTGAAGGTCAATTAATGCCCTTCAGCGTTTCGTTGCGTGTTGACGCCACAGTTATAGCTGGCGTAACATGCGCGCACGATTACGCTAAGAGGACATTCGCCTTGGACACACCCAGTAGATACTGGCTCAATTCCCTGTCATCCAGGAACAACTCCTAAGGCTATCTCCTCTTGCTGATGGCCTTAGTGGTTGTCAGCGACTGCATTTTTCCCGTCGCGCTGAGTCAGGCTGTTTAATGGTCTGAAACCCAATTTGTTTCTGTGTGCCCACCGAACTGTCCGATATTTTTTGCATTGGGAGTCCCGGTCATGTTGAGCGCATTTCAACTCGAAAATAACCGACTGACTCGGCTTGAAGCCGAAGAGTCACAGCCCCTCATTGATGCCGTATGGGTGGATCTGGTCGAGCCGGACGACGATGAGCGCCTTCGCGTACAATCTGAGCTGGGGCAAAGCCTGGCAACGCGCCCGGAACTTGAAGACATCGAAGCATCCGCCCGTTTTTTTGAAGACGAAGACGGCCTGCACATTCACTCCTTCTTCTTCTTCGAAGATGCCGAAGACCACGCGGGCAACTCAACCGTGGCATTTACCATTCGCGACGGCCGCCTGTTTACCCTGCGCGAGCGCGAGCTACCGGCATTCCGCCTCTACCGCATGCGTGCCCGCAGCCAGGCGATGGTGGACGGCAACGCCTATGAGCTGCTGCTCGATCTGTTCGAGACCAAAATTGAACAGCTGGCGGATGAAATTGAAAACATCTACAGCGATCTGGAAAAGCTGAGCCGCGTGATCATGGAAGGCCATCAGGGCGATGAGTACGACGAAGCGCTCTCCACGCTGGCGGAGCTGGAAGATATCGGCTGGAAGGTGCGCTTGTGTCTGATGGATACCCAGCGCGCGCTGAACTTCCTGGTGCGCAAGGCGCGTCTGCCGGGCGGTCAGCTGGAGCAGGCGCGTGAGATCCTGCGCGATATCGAATCCCTGCTGCCGCACAACGAATCCCTGTTCCAGAAGGTCAACTTCCTGATGCAGGCGGCGATGGGCTTTATCAACATCGAGCAGAACCGCATCATTAAGATCTTCTCGGTGGTGTCCGTGGTGTTCCTGCCGCCGACGCTGGTGGCGTCCAGCTACGGGATGAACTTCGAGTTTATGCCTGAGCTGAAGTGGAGCTTTGGCTACCCGGGGGCGATTATCTTTATGATCCTCGCCGGGCTGGCGCCGTATCTCTACTTTAAGCGTCGTAACTGGCTTTGAGAATCCGCCCGGTGGCGCTACGCTTACCGGGCCTACAGATCTTGTAGGCCGGATAAGGCGCAGCCGCCATCCGGCAAAAAGGCCTACAGCCCTTTGCGCCCCCTGCGCTGGGTATAAATCGCATCCGCAACAAAGATCGCCAATGCCACCCAGATAAAGGCGAACGTCACCATCTTATCCGCACCCGGCACTTCGCCGTAAAAGACCACTGCCAGCAGGAACATCAGCGTTGGGCCAATGTACTGGAAGAAGCCCAGCGTGGAGAGACGCAGGCGCGTCGCTGCACCGGTGAAGCACAGCAGTGGAATGGTGGTTACCACGCCCGCCGCCATCAGCATCAGGTTCAGCGACCACGGATTGCTGCCCATGTGGCTCGTTGGGCTGTCGGCGATGCCAAAGAGATAAATCGCCGCCACCGGCAGCAGCCACAGGGTTTCAAACAGCATCCCCGTCTGCGCTTCCACCGCAATCTTCTTACGCACCAGGCCGTAGAAGGCAAAGCTGAACGCCAGACCGAGGGCGATAATTGGCAGCGAGCCGAACGTCCACAGCTGTACCAGCACGCCGCAGAAGGCCAGAATCACCGCCACCCACTGCATCCGGCGGAAGCGCTCACCGAGGAAAATCATCCCCAGCACGATGTTCACCAGCGGGTTAATGAAGTACCCCAGACTCGCTTCGAGCATGTGATGGTTATTCACTGCCCAGATAAACAGCAGCCAGTTACCGCCAATCAGCACGGCAGAGAGCGCCAGCAGGAAGATCTTCTTCGGGGTCTGCAGCAGCGTTTTGACGCCCGACCACTGACGGCTGAGGCTCATCAGCGCAATCATAAAGAAGAAAGACCAGATGACGCGGTGAGTGAGGATCTCATCAGCCGGAACGTAGGCGATTAGCTTGAAGTACGCCGGGGCGATACCCCAAATAAAATAAGCGGCAAGGGCGAGTAAAACGCCCTGCCGCGTCTGTTTAGCATCCATCGGGAAAATCCGTTACAAAAAAGTGAATCAATTTTACCCGATTTTGCCGCCTCAACCCACCATATAAGTGGCGGTTGCGCTGGCGATATAAACCTGTTCTTCGTTGTGTAATTCCACGCGCGCCACGGCAACTTTATTCCCGGCGCGCAGCAGGCTGCTGGTACAGGTGAAGCGGTTTCCGCGCCCCGGGCGAAGATAGTCGACGCGCAAATCAATGGTGCCCATGCGCGCCAGACGCTGGCGAAGTTCGTCTTCGTTGATGGTGTCATGGCGCGTCAGCGTACTGCCCACGCAGACCAGTCCTGCCGCCACGTCCAGCGCGGAGGCAATCACGCCGCCGTGTAAAATACTTTGCGCCCAGTTCCCGACCATCATCGGCTGGTTATTGAAACTCAGCTGGGCAAAGTCTTTCTCGTAACGCTCCAGCTCCAGTCCCAGCGCACGGTTAAACGGCATATGGTAAACAAATATCTCGCCCACGAGTTTTAACACTTCTTCGGCGGTAAGCATGGCTGACATGAGGCATCACATCCTTATTGTTAACGAAATGTTGATTTTATGCCTCAGCAACAAGGAATGCTACTTTCAGAAACGAGGATGCAGCAGTTGTCTCAGAAGTCTGTAGAATGTTCGCCACATAACTATTCAGGTAATTTTACTCTTTTGCAGGAGAACACCACCGATGCGGACGTATCTGGCCTGGTTACTGGCGGCGATTTCGCTGCCCCTCACAGCCTATGCGCAGGAAGCGACAATTAAAGAGGTGCATGATAAGCCTGCCGTGCACGGTAGCATTATCGCGAACCTTCTTCAGGAGCATGACAATCCGTTCACGCTCTATCCGTACGACACCAACTACGTGATTTACACCCAGACCAGCGACCTCAACAAAGAGGCGATAAGCTCCTATAACTGGTCTGATAATGCGCGTAAAGATGAGGTGAAGTTCCAGCTCAGCCTCGCGTTCCCGTTCTGGCGCGGCATTCTGGGGCCGAACTCGGTGCTCGGTGCGTCTTACACGCAGAAGTCCTGGTGGCAGCTCTCTAACAGCGGGGAATCCTCGCCGTTCCGCGAAACCAACTACGAGCCGCAGCTGTTCCTCGGCTTCGCAACGGATTATGAATTCGCCGGCTGGACGCTGCGTGACGTCGAAGTGGGCTTTAACCATGATTCTAACGGCCGTTCCGATCCGACTTCCCGTAGCTGGAACCGCGCCTATACGCGCCTGATGGCGCAGAACGGTAACTGGATGGTGGAGGTGAAGCCGTGGTATGTGGTCGGCAGCACTGATGACAACCCGGACATCACCAAATACATGGGCTACTACCAGCTCAAAGTCGGCTATCAGCTGGGCGATGCCGTACTGAGCGCGAAGGGGCAGTATAACTGGAATACCGGTTACGGCGGCGCGGAAGTGGGCTTAAGCTATCCTATGACGAAGCACGTTCGCATCTATACGCAGGTCTACAGCGGTTACGGCGAGTCGCTTATCGATTACAACTTCAACCAGACCCGCGTCGGCGTGGGCGTGATGCTGAACGATATTCTCTAGGTTGCTCGAATGTTTTTGCGTTAAACGTTGAAGTTTCTCTCTCAGGCGCTGAAAATAGCGCCTGTTTTATTTTTCGCATATGGGGTTAATGTGGCGCAGGCGGAAGTATTGAATCAGGAGTCGCTGGCTAAACAGGTTTTGCATGAAACCTTTGGCTACCAGCAGTTCCGCCCTGGCCAGGAAACCATCATTGAAACGGTGCTGCAAGGCCGTGACTGCCTGGTGGTGATGCCGACCGGCGGCGGTAAGTCCCTCTGTTATCAGGTGCCCGCGCTGGTGCTCAACGGCCTGACGGTCGTGGTATCCCCGCTCATTTCGCTAATGAAAGACCAGGTTGACCAGCTGCTCGCCAACGGCGTCGCGGCGGCCTGTCTGAACTCGACGCAAACCCGGGAGCAGCAGCAAGAGGTGATGGCCGGGTGCCGCACCGGGCAGATCCGCCTGCTGTATATCGCGCCGGAACGCCTGATGCTGGATAACTTCCTCGACCATCTCGCGCACTGGAATCCGGTTCTGCTGGCGGTGGATGAAGCGCACTGTATCTCCCAGTGGGGACACGATTTCCGCCCGGAATACGCCGCCCTCGGCCAGCTGCGTCAGCGCTTCCCCGAGCTGCCGTTTATGGCACTTACCGCCACGGCGGATGACACCACGCGCCTGGATATCGTTCGCCTGCTGGGGCTGAACGACCCGTATATTCAGGTCAGCAGCTTCGACCGTCCGAACATCCGCTACATGCTGATGGAAAAATTCAAGCCGCTGGATCAGCTCCTGCGCTACGTCCAGGAGCAGCGCGGCAAGTCCGGCATCATCTACTGCAACAGCCGCGCAAAGGTGGAAGACACCGCTGCGCGTCTGCAAAACCGTGGCTTTAGCGCGGCGGCATACCATGCCGGGTTAGAGAACCACATCCGCGCCGACGTGCAGGAAAAATTCCAGCGCGACGACCTGCAAATCGTCGTCGCGACGGTGGCGTTCGGGATGGGGATCAACAAGCCCAACGTGCGCTTTGTGGTGCACTTCGACATTCCGCGCAATATCGAATCCTACTATCAGGAAACCGGTCGCGCCGGGCGTGACGGTCTGCCTGCAGAAGCGATGCTGTTTTACGATCCGGCCGATATGGCGTGGCTGCGTCGCTGTCTGGAAGAGAAGCCGCAGGGCCAGTTGCAGGATATCGAGCGCCACAAGCTCAACGCGATGGGCGCGTTTGCCGAAGCGCAAACCTGCCGTCGTCTGGTGCTGCTCAACTACTTTGGCGAAGGGCGACAGGAGCCGTGCGGCAACTGCGATATCTGCCTGGACCCCCCGAAACAGTACGATGGCCTGATGGACGCGCGTAAGGCGCTCTCGACCATTTACCGCGTGAACCAGCGCTTCGGGATGGGCTACGTGGTGGAAGTGCTGCGCGGTGCCAATAACCAGCGTATCCGCGACATGGGCCACGACAAGCTGCCTGTCTACGGTATTGGCAAGGACCAGAGCCACGAGCACTGGGTCAGCATCATTCGTCAGCTGATCCACCTCGGCTTTGCCACGCAGAACATTGCTCAGCACTCCGCGCTACAGCTGACCGAAGCGGCGCGTCCGGTGCTGCGCGGTGACGTTGAACTGAAGCTCGCCGTGCCGCGCGTGGTCGCCCTCAAGCCGCGCGTAATGCAGAAATCCTACGGCGGCAACTACGACCGCAAGCTGTTCGCCAAACTGCGCAAGCTGCGTAAGGCCATCGCTGATGAAGAGAACATCCCGCCTTACGTGGTGTTCAACGACGCGACGCTCATTGAGATGGCCGAGCAGATGCCGCTCAGCGCCAGCGAAATGCTCAGCGTCAACGGCGTCGGTACGCGCAAGCTGGAGCGCTTCGGTAAAGAGTTTATGGCGCTCATCCGTTCCCACGTTGATGGTGATGATGAGGAGTAGTCAGCCGGGCGAAAAAGTGCCAGGATGATGACTCACTGAATTATTTCCCCGCGAGCTAATTATGTTAATGCTATTTCTCACCGTGGCGTTAGTGCACATCGTTGCGCTGATGAGCCCGGGACCTGACTTTTTCTTCGTGTCGCAAACGGCCGTCAGCCGCTCCCGCAAGGAGGCGATGATGGGTGTGCTCGGTATCACCATGGGCGTTATGGTCTGGGCGGCGGTTGCGCTGCTCGGTCTGAACCTGATCCTGGCGAAGATGGCCTGGCTGCATAACATCATTATGGTCGGCGGCGGGCTGTACCTGTGCTGGATGGGCTACCAGATGCTGCGCGGGGCGCTGAAAAAAGAAGAGAAAAAACCGGAAGAGCCAAAGGTCGAGCTGGCAACGGGCGGCCGCAGCTTTGTAAAAGGGCTGCTGACCAACCTGGCGAACCCGAAAGCGATTATCTATTTCGGCTCCGTGTTCTCGCTGTTTGTGGGAGATAGCGTCGGTGCGGGCGCACGCTGGGGCATCTTCCTGCTGATCGTCGTTGAAACCTTTGCCTGGTTTACCATCGTGGCCAGTCTGTTCGCCTTACCGGCGATGCGCCGCGGCTACCAGCGTATTGCGAAGTGGATCGACGGCTTCGCCGGCGCGCTGTTCGCCGGCTTCGGCATTCATCTCATCATTTCTCGCTAAGCATGACGCGCTGACGCAAGCAGCGCGCCAACCAGCATAAACAGCGAACCAAAGACTTTATTCAGGGCCTTCATCTGCTTAGGCCCTTTAATCCACGCCGCAATCCGCTGCGCCAGCGTCGCGTAACCAATCATGACGATAATATCGACGATAATGGTGGTCGCGCCCAGCACTACGTACTGCATCACCTGCGGCTGATGCGGCACGATAAACTGCGGGAACAGCGCGGCGAGGAAAACGATGCTCTTCGGGTTGGTCAGGTTGACGAAAACCGCACGCTTAAACAGATGACCGCGGTTTTGCGTCTGAGCGAGCGTATTCAGGTTAATGGAGCCTGCCGCGCGCCACTGCTGGATGCCGAGCCAAATCAGATAGGCCGCCCCGGCCCATTTCAGCACTTCAAAGGCCAGTACGGAGCGGGAGAACAGGGTGCCCAGACCAATCCCGACCAGCACGATATGAATGCCCAGCCCGGTCTGCAAACCGGCAATGGACGCCGCCGCGCCGCGATAGCCGTGGTTGATGGAGGTGGTCATGGTGTTAATGGCGCCCGAGCCCGGTGAAAGGCTAAGGATGATGGATGTCAGCAGGTAAGCGAACCACCACTCGAAGGTCATTTGAAACTCCCGAATTGTCTGTTTTTATGCCACAATACGCTATTGTTGAGTCATTTTGTGACCGGTTACGAAAAAACGATATTCCTTGGCTTAGGTGAGTAGAAACCCAATGTTTCAGCAGAAAAAGGACTGGGAAACACGAGAAAACGCATTTGCTGCTTTCTCCATGGGGCCGCTGACCGATTTCTGGCGCCAGCGTGAGGAAGATGAGTTTACGGGCGTCGGCGATATTCCAGTACGCTTTGTGCGTTTTCACGACAAGAAAAATGACCGGGTCATTGTGGTCTGCCCCGGACGTATTGAGAGCTACATCAAATACGCCGAACTGGCCTATGACCTGTTCCATCTGGGCTTCGATGTGCTGATTATCGATCACCGCGGGCAGGGGCTTTCAGGGCGCCTGTTATCGGATACCCATCGCGGCCACGTGGATAACTTCAGCGATTACGTCGACGATCTCGCCGCGTTCTGGCAGCAGGAGGTCGAGCCAGGCCCCTGGCGGAAGCGCTATATTCTGGCGCACTCAATGGGCGGTGCGATTTCAACGCTGTTTTTACAGCGCCACACTCACCAGTGCGACGCCATTGCGCTCACCGCGCCGATGTATGGCATCGTCATGCGTTTTCCTGACTGGATGGTACGCCATATTCTCGACTGGGCTGAGGGCCATCAGCGCATTCGGGAAGGCTATGCCATCGGCACGGGACGCTGGCGGGCGCTGCCGTTTGCGATGAACGTGCTGACGCACAGTCGCCAGCGCTATCGTCGTAACCTGCGTTTTTATGCCGATGAGCCCCGCCTGCGCGTGGGTGGCCCGACATATCACTGGGTACGGGAAGGTATCCTTGCCGGTGAGCAGGTGCTGGCTGGTGTCGACAACGACGACACGCCAACACTCCTGATTCAGGCGGAAGAAGAGCGTGTGGTGGATAACCGCATGCATGACCGCTATTGTGAACTGCGCGCTGCCGCCGGTCACCCTTGTGAAGGGGGAAAACCGCTGGTCATTAACGGCGCGTACCATGAGATCCTTTTTGAAAAGGACGCTATGCGCTCAGTCGCGCTCAACGCCATTGTTGAATTTTTCAACAGGCATAATTGATTTTTGTTTTCCACCAGAGGTTGAAATCCCTATGTACCAGGTTGTTGCATCTGATTTAGATGGCACGCTGCTTTCCCCTGACCACACCTTGTCGCCTTACGCGAAAGAGACCCTGAAGCTTCTGACCGCCCGTGGCGTGAACTTCGTATTTGCCACCGGCCGCCACCACGTCGACGTGGGGCAGATCCGCGATAATCTTGAGATCAAATCGTACATGATCACCTCCAACGGTGCGCGTGTGCACGATACCGACGGCAACCTGATCTTTACCCACAACCTGGATCGCGATATTGCCGCCGATCTGTTCGGCGTGGTGCACAACAACCCGGCTATCGTTACGAACGTTTACCGCGACGACGACTGGTTCATGAACCGCCACCGCCCGGATGAGATGCGTTTCTTCAAGGAAGCCGTATTCAACTACTCCCTGTACGAGCCAGGCCTGCTGGAGCCGGAGGGGATCAGCAAGGTGTTCTTCACCTGCGACAGCCACGAAGAGCTGCTGCCGCTGGAACAGGCGATCAACGCCCGCTGGGGCGATCGCGTCAACGTCAGCTTCTCAACCCTGACCTGTCTGGAAGTGATGGCGGGAGGCGTCTCCAAAGGGCACGCGCTGGAAGCGGTCGCGAAACGTCTGGGCTTCGAGCTGAAAGACTGTATCGCCTTTGGTGACGGCATGAACGATGCTGAAATGCTGTCGATGGCGGGTAAGGGCTGCATCATGCAGAACGCGCATCAGCGTCTGAAAGATCTGCACCCGGAGCTGGAGGTGATTGGTTCTAACGCTGACAACGCGGTACCGAAATACCTGCGCAAGCTGTTCCTTGAATAATCTTCATTCGGTTGTTTATTGCTCAGTTGTCAACTAAAGAGTTCGCTACAATGCCTGTCCTTCTTTCTGAGAGACAAGCATTGTGGCGCTACTCATTATCACCACTATCCTGTGGGCCTTCTCCTTTAGCCTGATTGGCGAATACCTTGCCGGTTCGGTCGACAGCTACTTCTCGGTGCTGATGCGCGTGGGGCTGGCGGCGCTGGTGTTCCTGCCGTTTCTGCGCACGCGCGGGCAGTCGCTGAAAACGATTGTGCTGTATATGCTGGTGGGGGCGATGCAGCTCGGCATCATGTACCTGTTCAGCTTCCGGGCTTACGTCTACCTGTCCGTCTCGGAATTCCTGCTGTTCACCGTGCTAACGCCGCTCTATATCACGCTGATCTACGATTTGCTTAGCAAGCGCCGCCTGCGTTGGGGATATCTGCTGAGTGCGGCGCTGGCGGTGATTGGCGCAGCAATTATTCGCTACGACAAAGTGAGCGATCACTTCTGGACCGGGCTGATGTTCGTCCAGCTCGCCAACATCAGCTTCGCCATCGGCATGGTGGGCTACAAACGCCTGATGGAAACCCGTCCGATGCCGCAGCATAACGCGTTTGCGTGGTTCTACATGGGGGCCGCGATCGTCGCGGTGGCGGCGTGGTTTATGCTGGGTAACCCGCAAAAGCTGCCTACCACCACCGTACAGTGGGGTGTTCTGGTCTGGCTGGGCGTCGTGGCTTCCGGGTTGGGGTACTTCATGTGGAACTACGGCGCGACGCAGGTCGACGCCGGTACGCTCGGGATCATGAACAACGTACATGTTCCTGCAGGGCTGCTGGTCAACCTTGCCATCTGGCAGCAACAGCCGCACTGGCCAAGCTTCCTTATTGGGGGAGCGGTGATCCTGGCTTCGCTGTGGGTCCATCGACGCTGGGTCGCTCCGCGCTCCGCACAAACGGAAGATGGTCGCACGCGTGGTTCCGCGCTGAGCGAATAAACGCCTCCGTAATCGGCTGACGCTGCTCGCCATCGCGCACGGCGGCGTACAGCCGGCTCCACAGTCCTTCACCCAGGGTTTTGGTGATCACCAGGCCCTGGCGTTCAAAACTCTCCACCACCCAGTGCGGCAGCGCCGCGATACCCATGCTGGCCGCCACCATCTGAATCAACAGTAGGGTGTTATCCACGCTTTTCAACTGCGGGCTAATGCCTGCGGGCTGCAGGAAGTGGCGCCAGATATCCAGACGACTGCGCTGCACCGGGTAAATCAGCAGCGTTTCCGTTGCCAGGTCTTCCGGCGTGATGCGCGTTTTGGTCGCCAGCGGATGGTCCGGTGCCAGCACCAGGCGCACCTCATAATCAAACATCGGCGAATAGTGCAGGCCGCTGCGCGGCAGAATATCGGACGTCATCACCAGATCCAGCTCGCCCTGCTGCAGCGAGGGCTGCGGGTCGAACGTCACGCCGGATTTAAAGTCCATCTCCACCTGCGGCCACTTCTGGCGGAAGTTCTCAAGCGCGGGGGTCAGCCACTGAATACAGCTGTGGCACTCAATGGCGATACGCAGCGTGGTCTGCTGCGGTTCGTTACACGCCTGCAGCGCGCTGGCGATCTGCGGCAGAACCTGATTCGCCAGCTGAAGCAAAATTTCGCCCTGCGGCGTAAAGCGCAGCGGCTGGCTCTTACGCACAAAAAGACGGAAGCCGAGGCGTTGTTCCAGATCGCTGAACTGGTGAGAAAGGGCGGACTGGGTCTGGTGCAGCGTGGCCGCCGCTGCCGCGAGCGATCCGCAGTTCCGCAACGCTTGCAGCGTTTTCAGGTGTTTTATCTCGATCATGAAAGTCCTTCACTTCGCCATGAACATTTTGCGCTTGAGGAATATACAGTACCTGCCAATTATAGAAGTGTAAACATCTGGACGTCTAAATAACGAATTTCACAAGGGGCATACCATGACAATCCGCAATCACACTCTCGGTTTCCCTCGCGTTGGCCTGCGTCGCGAGCTGAAAAAAGCGCAAGAAAGCTACTGGGCGGGGAACGCCACCCGTGAAGAACTGCTGGCGGTGGGGCGCGAGCTGCGCGCCCGTCACTGGGCGCAGCAGAAGCAGGCGGGGATTGACCTGCTGCCGGTGGGCGATTTCGCCTGGTACGACCATGTTCTGACGACCAGCCTGCTGCTTGGCAACGTGCCGGCTCGTCATCAGAACAACGATGGATCGGTAGATATCGATACCCTGTTCCGCATCGGCCGTGGCCGTGCGCCAACGGGTGAGCCAGCGGCAGCGGCGGAAATGACCAAGTGGTTTAACACTAACTATCACTATATGGTGCCGGAGTTCGTAAAAGGGCAGCAGTTCAGGCTGACCTGGACGCAGCTTCTGGATGAAGTGGACGAAGCGCTGGCGCTGGGCCACCAGGTGAAACCCGTACTGTTGGGGCCGGTGACCTATCTGTGGTTGGGGAAAGTCAAAGGCGAGCCGTTTGACCGGCTCAGCCTGCTGAAGGATATTCTGCCGGTCTATAAGCAGGTGCTGATTGAGCTGGGCAAGCGCGGCATTCAGTGGGTGCAAATCGACGAGCCCGCGCTGGTGCTCGAGCTGCCGCAGGAGTGGCTTGATGCTTTCAAACCGGCTTACGATGCACTCAACGGGCAGGTGAAGCTGTTGCTTACCACCTACTTTGAAGGTGTGACGCCGAACCTCAGCACCATCACCAGATTGCCGGTGCAGGGTCTGCACGTTGACCTGGTGCATGGCAAAGATGACGTCGCAGAACTGCACAAGCGCCTGCCAGCAGACTGGCTGCTCTCCGCCGGTCTGGTCAACGGCCGTAACGTCTGGCGCGCCGATCTGACCGAGAAATACGCCCAAATTAAAGACATCGTCGGCAAACGCGAGCTTTGGGTGGCTTCATCCTGCTCGCTGCTGCACAGTCCGATCGATCTGAGCGTGGAAACCCGTCTCGACCCTGAAGTAAAAAGCTGGTTTGCCTTCGCCCTGCAAAAATGTGAAGAGCTGGCGCTGCTGCGCGATGCGCTGAACAGCGGCGACACGGCGGCGATTAACGCATGGAGTGCACCGATCCAGGCACGTCGTCACTCGGCGCGCGTGCATAACCCGGCAGTGGAAAAACGCCTGGCGGCCATCACCGCCCGGGACAGCCAGCGTCAGAGCCCGTATGAAGTCCGTGCCGAAGCCCAGCGCGCCCGGTTCAACCTGCCCGCGTGGCCAACCACCACTATCGGTTCCTTCCCGCAGACCACCGAAATCCGCGGCCTGCGTCTGGACTTCAAAAAGGGGAATCTGGATGCGAATCACTACCGCACCGGGATTGCCGAACACATCAAGCAGGCGATTATCGAGCAGGAGCGGCTGGGGCTGGACGTGCTGGTGCACGGCGAGGCCGAGCGTAACGACATGGTGGAATACTTCGGTGAACACCTGGACGGGTTCGTCTTTACCCAGAACGGCTGGGTGCAAAGCTATGGCTCCCGCTGCGTCAAGCCGCCGGTGGTCATCGGTGACGTCAGCCGTCCGGAGCCGATCACGGTTGAGTGGGCGAAGTACGCCCAGTCCCTGACCGACAAGCCGGTAAAAGGCATGCTCACCGGTCCGGTGACCATCCTTTGCTGGTCCTTCCCGCGTGAGGACGTGACCCGCGAGACCATCGCGAAGCAAATCGCGCTGGCGCTGCGTGATGAAGTGGCGGATCTGGAAGCTGCAGGCATAGGCATCATCCAGATTGACGAACCGGCCCTGCGCGAAGGTCTGCCGCTGCGCCGCAGCGACTGGGATGCCTACCTGAAGTGGGGCGTGGAGGCGTTTCGCATCAACGCCGCGGTGGCGAAGGACGACACCCAGATCCACACCCACATGTGTTACTGCGAATTCAACGACATCATGGATTCGATTGCCGCGCTGGACGCTGACGTGATCACCATCGAGACCTCGCGTTCAGACATGGAGCTGCTGGAGTCGTTTGAAGAATTCGACTACCCGAACGAAATCGGTCCGGGAGTGTACGACATCCACTCTCCGAACGTGCCGAGCGTGGAGTGGATTGAGTCGCTGCTGAAAAAAGCGGCCCAGCGCATTCCGGCAGAGCGTCTGTGGGTGAACCCGGACTGCGGCCTGAAAACTCGCGGCTGGCCGGAGACGCGTGCCGCGCTGGCGAACATGGTGAAGGCGGCGCAAAACTTGCGTCAGGCTTGATGATGCGTAGGCCCGGTAAGGCGTAGACGCCACCGGGCTTTTTTTTACGCTTTTTTACCGCCGTACTGGCTGAACCACGCCAGCATTCTCTGCCAGCCGTCTTTGGCTGATTCCGCGTGATAGCTCGGACGATAATCCGCGTTAAACGCGTGCCCGGCATCCGGATACACCACGATCTCCGCCTTCGCATTGGCCGCACGGAGCGCATGGCGCATGGTCTCTACCGAATCCAGCGAAATACCGGTGTCCTGACCGCCATACAGCCCTAATACGGGGGCATTCAGCTCCGTGGCGATATCCACGGGATGTTTCGGTGAATTGAGCGTTTTTTCACCTACCAGTTTACCGTACCAGGCCACAGCGGCTTTAAGCTGCGGGTTATGCGCGGCATACAGCCAGCTGATGCGTCCGCCCCAGCAGAAACCGGTGACCAGCAGACGATGGGGATCGCCCCCGTTGCGCGCCGCCCAGCTGGCGACGTGGTCGAGATCGGCCAGCACCTGCGCATCCGGGACTTTGCTGACCAGGTTGCTGAGCAAGGTGGGAATATCGCTGTAATCGTTCGGATCGCCCTGGCGAAAGTAGAGCTCTGGCGCAACGGCCAGATAGCCTTCCAGCGCCAGCCGGCGGCAGAGGTCGCGAATGTGTTCGTGAACGCCGAAAATTTCCTGGACCACGATTACGATGGGCAGCGGACCGTCTGCCGATTTTGGTCGGGCGTGGTAAGCAGGCATATTCTCTCCCTGCGAGGGAATAGAGGTCTCACCCGCCGTGATGGCCTCTTCAGACGTTGAGACGATGGTTGAGGCATACGGGGCCGCAGCAGGTGCAAAACCGGTTTTTTCAGTCATGGCATTCTCCGTACCAATGAGTTAGCGCAAAGGTAAATATAGTCACCAGGTTAACAACTCACAGTGCCTTAAACGGTCTATCTTTTGTGCAGCACCTGACGATATAACTTGTTAATGTGATGTAAATCACTTTTTTATGGAAATTCAATGCAATCATTTTCATTCATGGTGAGATGTGTCACGAAATTATGCTTTCCGCTTCTGTAAAGTACCGTTTTACTTCTTCTGACTAACCGACCCACAGAGGAGTCACCTATGTCTAAGTCTGATGTTTTTCATCTCGGCCTCACTAAAAAAGATTTACAAGGGGCTACGCTCGCTATCGTCCCTGGCGATCCGGAGCGTGTGGAAAAGATCGCCGCGCTGATGGATAAGCCGGTTAAGCTGGCAGCCCATCGTGAATTCACCACCTGGCGCGCAGAGCTGGATGGTAAAGCCGTGATCGTGTGTTCTACCGGTATCGGTGGCCCGTCTACGTCTATTGCTGTTGAAGAGCTGGCACAGCTGGGCATTCGTACTTTCCTGCGTATCGGTACGACCGGTGCTATTCAGCCGCACATCAACGTGGGCGACGTGCTGGTCACGACCGCGTCCGTGCGTCTGGATGGCGCAAGCCTGCACTTTGCGCCGATGGAATTCCCGGCAGTAGCAGACTTTGAATGTACCACCGCGCTGGTTGAAGCCGCGAAATCCGTTGGCGCGACCACTCACGTGGGTGTAACCGCTTCGTCCGATACCTTCTATCCCGGTCAGGAGCGTTACGACACCTTCTCTGGCCGCGTGGTAAGCCGCTTCAAAGGCTCTATGGAAGAGTGGCAGTCCATGGGCGTGATGAACTACGAAATGGAATCCGCCACGCTGCTGACCATGTGCGCAAGCCAGGGCCTGCGTGCCGGTATGGTGGCGGGCGTTATCGTCAACCGTACTCAGCAGGAGATCCCGAACGCTGAAACCATGAAGCAGACCGAAAGTCATGCGGTGAAAATCGTGGTTGAAGCCGCGCGTCGCCTGATCTAATCCTCTCCTTTCGAAATCAAAGGCCGACACGTTCGGCCTTTATTTTTTGCGTAGCGCCTCGCAGGAAAACCCTTTCAAACTGGACGTTTATACAGCACAATCTTATTTTGTGCGGGTAATACGTTGATGCAGGGGGCATTGTGGATATCTCAGTCCTGATTTATGCGGTGATTGCGCTGGCGGGCGTGGCGATAGGCTGGCTCATTTCCAGCTATCAGCATGCACAGCAGAAGGCCGATCAACTGGCTGAACGCGAAGAGATCGTCGCCGAATTAAGCGCGGCAAAGCAGCAGCTTGCGCTGAGTGATCACTGGCGAGAGGAGTGCGAGTTACTCAACAACGAGCTGCGCAACCTGAGAGATATCAACACCTCGCTGGAGGCCGATCTCCGCGAAGTGACTACCCGTCTGGAATCCACTCAACTGCATGCGGAAGATAAAATCCGCCAGATGATCAACAGCGAGCAGCGCCTCAGCGAACAGTTTGAAAACCTCGCGAACCGTATTTTTGAGCACAGCAACCGCCGCGTTGACGAGCAGAACCGCCAGAGCCTGAACAGCCTGCTGACGCCCCTGCGTGAACAGCTGGACGGCTTCCGCCGCCAGGTACAGGACAGCTTTGGTCAGGAAGCCCGAGAGCGGCACACCCTGGCGCATGAAATCCGCAATCTCCAGCAGCTGAATGCCCAGATGGCGCAGGAGGCGGTCAACCTCACCCGCGCGCTTAAAGGGGATAACAAAACCCAGGGCAACTGGGGAGAAGTGGTGCTGACCCGCGTCCTGGAAGCCTCTGGCCTGCGGGAAGGGTATGAATACGAAACCCAGGTGAGTATCGAAAACGATGCCCGCTCGCGAATGCAGCCGGATGTGATTGTGCGGCTGCCGCAGGGCAAAGATGTGGTGATTGACGCCAAAATGACGCTGGTGGCGTATGAGCGTTACTTCAATGCGGAAGATGACTACACCCGAGAATCGGCGCTGCAGGAGCACATTGCCTCGGTACGCAATCATATTCGCCTGCTCGGCAGGAAAGACTATCAGCAGCTACCGGGGCTGCGCTCGCTGGACTATGTCCTGATGTTTATTCCGGTAGAGCCCGCGTTTCTGCTGGCACTCGACAGGCAGCCTGAACTCATCACCGAAGCGCTCAAAAATAATATTATGCTGGTCAGCCCCACCACGCTGCTGGTGGCCTTACGCACGATTGCGAACCTGTGGCGCTACGAGCACCAGAGCCGCAACGCGCAGCAGATTGCCGACCGCGCCAGCAAGCTGTACGACAAAATGCGCCTCTTCGTGGACGACATGTCCTCAGTCGGGCAGAGCCTGGACCGCGCGCAGGATAACTACCGTCAGGCGATGAAAAAACTCGCCTCAGGACGTGGCAATCTTCTGGCGCAGGCCGAATCATTCCGCAGCCTGGGGGTTGAGGTGAAACGCGAGATTAATCCGGAATTGGTTGAACAGGCTACCGCCCAGGACGACGAGTTTCGCCTGCGTGAAGGGGCGGACGAACAAAAGACAAACAGTGAAGACAACACGTTAGCGGTGGATTTATCACCAGACGAGACTCCGGCGCGTTTCTTTCGCGGTGGTTGAAACGTAGGGCAATTGCGCCCAATCTGTTACACTTCACGAACATTTTACTGATAAGCAGGCTCTGAGATGGTTGACGATTCACAAGACACAACGCACTTTGGCTTTCAGACTGTCGCCAAAGCGCAGAAAGCTGACATGGTGGCCCACGTATTTCATTCCGTGGCGGCGAAGTACGATGTGATGAATGACCTGATGTCGTTCGGCATTCATCGCTTGTGGAAGCGCTTCACTATCGACTGTAGCGGCGTGCGTCGTGGACAAACAGTGCTGGATTTAGCCGGTGGTACGGGCGATTTAACCGCGAAATTCTCTCGTCTGGTGGGCGAAACCGGGCGCGTTGTCCTCGCCGATATTAATGACTCCATGCTCAAAATGGGCCGCGAAAAGCTGCGTAACATCGGCGTGGTGGGGAATGTGGAATATGTGCAGGCAAATGCCGAAGCGCTGCCGTTCCCGGATAATACCTTTGACTGCATCACGATCTCCTTCGGTCTGCGTAACGTGACCGATAAAGAAAAAGCGCTGCGCTCCATGTATCGCGTGCTGAAGCCGGGTGGACGCCTGCTGGTGCTCGAATTCTCCAAACCGATTATCGAGCCGCTGAGCAAAGCTTACGACGCCTATTCCTTCCACGTGCTGCCGCGCATCGGTGAGCTGGTGGCTAACGACGCGGAAAGCTATCGCTATCTGGCGGAATCTATCCGTATGCACCCGGACCAAGACACCTTAAAAGCCATGATGCAGGATGCTGAATTCGAGAACGTTGAATATTTCAACCTGACGGCGGGTGTCGTCGCGCTGCATCGCGGTTACAAGTTCTGAGTGGAGGTGTCCCGTGCCCTTTAAACCCTTAGTCTCCGCAGGTATCGAAAACGTACTGAATGCCTTTCTCTATCGTGCGCCAGCGCTGAAAGCTGCGCGTCAGCGGCTAAACGGGAAGGTATTACGCATTGTTTTAAAAGAGTTCTCGACGCCGCTTGTGCTGGTCTTCAGCGAACGCCAGCTTGACGTTCTGGGGGCGTGGGAAGGTGACGCCGACTGCTCGGTCATCACGCACATGAGCGTGCTGCCAAAACTGCGCGATCGCCAGCAATTAACGGCACTTATCCGCAGCGGTGAGCTGGAAGTGGAAGGCGACATTCAGGTCGTGCAGAACTTCGTTGCGCTTACCGATCTGGCGGAGTTTGATCCGGCAGAGCTGCTCGCGCCGTTTATCGGTGACATTGCCGCGGAAGGCATCGGGAAGGTTCTTCATGGTGGCGCGTCCTTTGCGCGTAAAAGCCTGCTACGTCAGCAACGCTATGCGGCGGAAGTACTGACTGAAGAGTGGCGAATGGCCCCCGGACCGCTGGAAGTGGCATGGTTTGCGGAAGAAACCGCTGCTGTTGAACGTGCGGTTGATGCGTTAACCAAACGGCTGGAAAAACTGGAGGGCAAATGACGCCTGGTGAAATTCGGCGCCTCTACTTCATTATTCGTACCTTTTTGAGCTACGGGCTCGACGAGCTTATCCCTAAAATGCGTATCACGCTGCCGCTTCGTATCTGGCGGCGGATGCTGTTCTGGATGCCTAACCGCCATAAAGGTCAGCCGCTGGGCGAACGCCTGCGCCTGGCGCTGCAGGAGCTTGGCCCGGTATGGATTAAGTTCGGGCAGATGCTGTCGACCCGCCGCGATCTCTTTCCGCCGCACATTGCCGATGAACTGGCGATGCTGCAGGACCGTGTTGCCCCGTTTGACGGGGTGAGGGCGAAGAAACAGATCGAAGAGGCGATGGGTAATCTTCCCGTTGAAACCTGGTTTGACGATTTCGAAATAGAACCGCTGGCGTCGGCTTCTATTGCTCAGGTGCACACTGCGCGTCTGAAAGAAAACGGCAAAGAGGTGGTAATTAAGGTGATCCGCCCGGATATTCTGCCGATCATTAAAGCCGACATGAAGCTGATTTACCGTCTGGCCCGTTGGGTTCCGCGTTTATTACCTGATGGCCGCCGACTGCGCCCGATGGAAGTGGTGCGGGAATATGAAAAAACGCTGATTGATGAGCTTAACCTGCTGCGCGAATCGGCAAACGCTATTCAGCTGCGTCGCAACTTTGAAAACAGCCCGATGCTTTATGTCCCTGAAGTCTATTCTGACTACTGCAGCCAGAACATGATGGTGATGGAGCGTATCTACGGTATTCCGGTTTCGGATGTGGTGGCCCTGGAGAAGCAGGGAACGAACATGAAGCTGTTGGCCGAGCGTGGCGTGCAGGTCTTCTTCACCCAGGTGTTCCGCGACAGCTTTTTCCATGCGGACATGCACCCGGGCAATATCTTCGTGAGCTACGAGCACCCTGAGGATCCGAAGTATATCGGTATCGACTGCGGGATTGTGGGGTCGCTGAATAAAGAAGATAAACGGTATCTGGCCGAGAACTTCATCGCGTTCTTCAACCGCGACTACCGTAAGGTGGCCGAGCTGCACGTCGATTCCGGCTGGGTGCCGCCGGACACCAACGTCGAAGAGTTCGAGTTTGCGATCCGGACCGTTTGCGAACCGATTTTTGAAAAACCGCTGGCGGAAATCTCCTTCGGACATGTGCTGTTGAACCTGTTCAACACGGCTCGCCGCTTTAATATGGAAGTTCAGCCACAGCTAGTTTTACTTCAGAAAACACTACTTTACGTTGAGGGTGTAGGCCGACAGCTCTATCCTCAGTTAGACTTGTGGAAGACCGCGAAACCCTTCCTGGAATCCTGGATCAAGGATCAGGTTGGCATTCCGGCGCTGGTGCGCTCGCTGAAAGAAAAAGGCCCGTTCTGGATAGAAAAAATGCCTGAAATTCCTGAACTGGTTTATGACAGTTTGCGTCAGAGCAAGAACCTTCAGCACAGCATGGATAAAATCGCTCGCGAACTTCAGTCCAGCCGTGTTCGCCAGGGCCAGTCACGCTATCTCTTTGGGATTGGCGCAACGCTGCTGCTGAGCGGCACGCTGCTGCTGATCAACCGCCCGGAGTGGCAGATGATGCCCGCCTGGCTGATGGCCGCCGGGGTGGTTGTCTGGCTTGCCGGATGGCGAAAAACGCGCTGAGTTTGCGTCGCTATCGACAGGTCGCATACGTATAATGCGACCTGACTTATTAATCATCTATCCCTGAGGAACATGTATGGGTGGTATCAGTATCTGGCAATTGTTGATCATTGCCGTCATCGTCGTGCTGCTGTTTGGCACCAAAAAGCTCGGTTCTATTGGTTCCGATCTGGGCGCGTCTATCAAAGGCTTCAAAAAAGCGATGAGCGATGATGAGAGCAAGCAGGATAAAACCAGCCAGGACGCTGACTTTACTGCTAAATCCATCACCGACAAGCAAGAAGAAGCCAAAAAGGAAGACGCTAAACGCCACGATAAAGAGCAGGTGTAAGTCGTGTTCGACATTGGTTTTAGTGAGCTCCTGCTGGTCTTTGTGATTGGCCTGATCGTGCTGGGGCCTCAGCGTCTGCCGGTGGCGGTGAAAACCGTTGCGGGCTGGGTTCGTGCGCTGAGATCGCTGGCATCGACCGTTCAGAATGAACTGGCCCAGGAGCTTAAGCTGCAGGAATTTCAGGAAAGCCTGAAAAAGGTTGAGAAGGCGAGCATGGATAACCTGACGCCGGAACTGAAAGCGTCAATGGATGAGCTGCGCGAAGCGGCGGAATCCATGAAGCGCTCCTATAGCATCAACGATCCTGAAAAAGCGAGCGACGAAGCGAACACCATCCATAACCCGGTGGTGAAGGGCAGCGAAGAACAGCGTGAGGGCGTCACGCCTGCCAGCGCTGAACATCAGGCTGCTGCGCCTGAACAGACGCCGCAGGAAACCAAAGTGAAAAAACAGGTGCAGCCGGAAAAGCCCGTGGTTAACGCTGCCGAGGCAAAGCCCGCCGCGCCCGTTTCCGAATCATCCCCCTCGTCGAGTGATAAAGCGTAAACATGGCTGTAGATGATACTCAACCGCTGATTACGCACCTCATAGAGCTGCGTAAGCGTCTGTTAAACTGCATTATTGCGGTTCTCGTTATTTTTCTATGCCTGGTCTATTTCGCCAACGATATCTACCAGGTGGTTTCTGCGCCGCTGATCAAGCAAATGCCGCTGGGCGCAACGATGATTGCAACAGACGTTGCTTCTCCGTTCTTTACCCCCATCAAGTTGACCTTTTGGGTGTCGTTGATTGCCTCTGCGCCCGTCATTCTGTACCAGGTGTGGGCCTTTGTGGCGCCGGCACTGTATAAGCACGAACGCAAGCTGGTCATTCCGCTGCTGGTATCCAGTTCGCTGCTGTTCTATATCGGCATGGCGTTTGCCTATTTCGTTGTCTTCCCGCTGGCCTTCGGCTTCCTGACGCATACCGCGCCGGAAGGCGTCCAGGTGTCGACGGATATCGCCAGCTATCTTAGCTTTGTGATGGCGCTGTTTATGGCGTTTGGGGTGGCATTCGAAGTGCCGGTGGCCATTGTGCTGCTCTGCTGGGTAGGGGTAACCACACCGGATGACCTGCGTAAGAAGCGTCCGTATATCCTGGTCGGCGCCTTCGTTGTCGGCATGCTGTTGACCCCGCCGGATGTATTCTCCCAGACGCTGCTGGCCATACCGATGTACTGCCTGTTTGAGGTCGGCGTCTTCTTCTCACGGTTCTACGTGGGTAAAGGGCGTCGGTCGGATGACGAAGACGATACGTCCGATAAGACCACTGAAGAGTAAAACCAGCCGCCCGTCAGGGCGGTTGTTATATGGGGATTCGCATGTTTGATATCGGACTCAACCTGACCAGCTCGCAGTTTGCGAAAGATCGCGATGAGGTGGTTGCGCGCGCGTTTGCCGCCGGGGTGAAAGGACTGCTGCTGACGGGCACCAACCTGCATGAGAGCGAGCAGGCGCAGCAGCTGGCGCAACGCTATGAACGCTGTTGGTCTACCGCTGGCGTGCATCCTCACGACAGCAGCCAGTGGACCCCGGAAAGCGGGGAAACCCTGCGCAGGCTGGCGAAGACACCAGAAGTGGTAGCGATTGGCGAATGCGGCCTCGATTTCAACCGTAACTTTTCCACGCCTGAAGAGCAGGAAAAGGCGTTCACTGCTCAGCTTGCGGTGGCGGCAGAGCTTGAAATGCCCGTATTTATGCACTGCCGCGACGCGCATGAGCGTTTCCTGACTCTGCTGGATCCGTGGCTCGAGAAACTGCCCGGCGCGGTGCTGCACTGTTTTACCGGCTCACGGCAGGAGGCGCTGGAGTGCCTGGAGCGCGGGCTTTATCTGGGGATTACCGGCTGGGTTTGCGATGAGCGCCGCGGGCTTGAGCTTCGGGAGCTGCTACCCGCGATCCCGGCTGACCGGTTGCTCCTTGAAACGGATGCGCCCTATCTGCTCCCGCGCGATATGCAACCCAAACCGGCATCGCGACGCAATGAGCCCGCTTATCTGGGGCACATAGTTGAGCGCGTCGCGACGTGGCGCGGAGAGGATCCGCACTGGCTTTCCGCACAGACGGATGACAACGTGCGTAATCTGTTTGGGATAAACGTTTAAAGTTTGCGGAAGTCGGTGTTTTTAACGCTCTGCAGCACCTGCTTGTTCAGCAGATTAAGCAACAGCATAGAGCGCGCTTCTCCGTCCGGCTCGGCAAAAATCGCCTGAAGGCCTTCGAAAGCCCCTTCGGTAATCACGACGCTATCGCCCGTGTAGGGCGTTTCCGGGTCGGTAAGGTCTTCGGGCTGCTGATAAATCGACAGCTGGTGGATGACCGATGGGGGAACCGTCGCGGGGTGGGCGCCAAAGCGAACAAAATGGCTGACGCCGCGCGTGGCGCTGATGGTGGTGGTGTGGATGACCTCCGGATCAAACTCCACGAACAGGTAGTTTGGGAACAACGGCTCGCTAACGGTTGTGCGCTTCCCGCGCTGCATTTTTTCAAGCGTGATCACGGGCGTCAGGCAATTAACTGACTGACGTTCAAGATGTTCCTGCGCGCGCTGAAGTTGCCCGCGTTTGCAATACAGTAAATACCAGGCCTGCATAATCACTCTTTCCCTTAGTTCGGGGCGCAAGCATATCAAAACCCTGGCGGGATCGCTAAGTTGATTATAATGGGCGAAAATGGGACAGAACGCATAACTTCACGCTAATTTAACAAAATTACAGCATCAAGCAGTCTTACGCCGTATAATGAAGCGCTTACAGAGAGGCCATGATTAACTGCATGAAATACCACGATCTCCGCGACTTCCTGACGCTGCTGGAAAAGCAGGGTGAACTCAAACGTATTACCCTTCCTGTCGATCCTTATCTGGAGATGACAGAAATTGCTGACCGCACCCTGCGTGCCGGTGGCCCCGCATTACTGTTTGAAAATCCGAAAGGGTACGCCATGCCGGTGCTGTGCAACCTGTTTGGTACACCGCGTCGCGTCGCACTGGGGATGGGGCAGGAAGACGTCACGGCCCTGCGCGAAGTCGGTAAGCTGCTGGCCTTCCTGAAAGAGCCGGAGCCGCCGAAAGGCTTCCGCGATCTGTTCGACAAGCTGCCGCAGTTTAAGCAGGTGCTAAACATGCCCACCAAACGCCTGCGCGGCGCGCCCTGCCAGCAGAAGGTGCTGGAAGGCGATGCGGTTGATTTGACTAAAATCCCTATCATGCAGTGCTGGCCGGAAGATGCCGCGCCGCTGATCACCTGGGGACTGACCGTCACGCGCGGTCCGCACAAAGAGCGCCAGAATCTTGGTATTTACCGCCAGCAGTTGATTGGCAAGAATAAGCTCATCATGCGCTGGCTGTCGCATCGCGGCGGCGCGCTCGATTTCCAGGAGTGGTGTGCTGCGCGTCCGGGTGAACGTTTCCCGGTGTCTGTCGCGCTCGGCGCCGATCCGGCCACCATTCTCGGGGCCGTCACGCCCGTACCGGATACGCTCTCGGAATATGCCTTTGCAGGCCTGCTGCGCGGAACGAAAACGGAAGTCGTGAAGTGTATCTCAAACGATCTCGAAGTTCCGGCCAGTGCAGAAATTGTGCTGGAAGGTTACATTGAGCAGGGTGAACTGGCGCCAGAAGGCCCTTACGGCGACCACACCGGCTATTACAACGAAGTGGATAACTTCCCGGTGTTTACCGTGACGCACATTACGCAGCGTGAAGATGCGATTTATCACTCCACGTATACCGGGCGTCCACCGGATGAACCGGCAGTACTGGGCGTGGCGCTAAATGAAGTGTTTGTGCCGATCCTGCAAAAGCAGTTCCCGGAAATTGTTGATTTTTACCTGCCGCCTGAAGGATGCTCGTATCGCCTGGCAGTGGTCACGATGAAGAAGCAGTATCCTGGTCACGCGAAACGCGTGATGATGGGCGTGTGGTCTTTCCTGCGCCAGTTTATGTATACCAAATTTGTTATTGTCTGCGATGATGACGTTAACGCCCGCGACTGGAATGACGTAATCTGGGCTATTACCACGCGAATGGACCCGGCGCGCGATACGGTGTTAGTCGAAAACACGCCGATAGATTACCTGGATTTTGCCTCGCCGGTTTCCGGCCTTGGCTCAAAAATGGGACTGGATGCCACAAATAAATGGCCTGGCGAAACCGATCGTGAATGGGGTCGCCCGATCAAAAAAGATCCTGCTGTGACCGCGCGCATTGATGCGATCTGGGACGAACTGGCCATAATGAATAACGGTAAACCCTGAACTGACCGTTAAGCCCTATAGACTTCCCGACAGAGAGAGCGAATGACAACCTTAAGCTGTAAAGTGACCTCGGTAGATGCCATCACCGACACCGTATATCGCGTCCGTTTAGTGCCAGAAGCGCCATTCTCTTTCCGCGCGGGTCAGTATCTGATGGTCGTGATGGATGAGCGTGATAAGCGTCCTTTCTCTATGGCCTCAACGCCAGCGGAGCAGGAATTTATTGAGCTTCATATTGGTGCGTCAGAGCTTAACCTGTATGCGATGGCCGTCATGGACCGCATTCTGAAAGAGCGCGAGATCGTGGTGGATATTCCGCACGGTGATGCGTGGCTGCGCGATGATGAAGACCGTCCGCTGATCCTGATTGCCGGTGGTACAGGCTTCTCCTACGTGCGCTCTATTCTGTTGACCGCACTGGCGCGTAACCCGGAACGTGATATCACCATCTACTGGGGCGGCCGCGAAGAGAAGCACCTGTATGACCTGTCCGAACTCGAAGCGCTGAGCGTCACCCATCCTAACCTGCGCATTGAGCCGGTGGTTGAGCAGCCGGAAGAGGGCTGGCGCGGGCGTAGCGGTACGGTACTGACGGCAGTGCTGCAGGATCACGGTACGCTGGCAGGACATGACATCTATATTGCAGGGCGTTTCGAGATGGCGAAAATCGCCCGCGATCTGTTCTGTAACGAACGTGATGCGCGTGAAGACCGCCTGTTTGGCGATGCGTTTGCCTTCATTTAAATAAAAAAACCCGCCCCTGACAGGCGGGAAGAACGGCAACTAAACTGTTTCTCTTCGCCAGTGACACGACCGGCGGCGAGGTACCTCTCGTAGGCCGGGAAAGCGCAGCGCCTCCCGGCAAAAGCCCGATGGCGCGATGCTTATCGGGCCTACGTTATAGCCTTACACTCTCTCAAACACCGTCGCGATACCCTGACCCAGACCGATACACATCGTTGCCAGACCAAACTGGGCATCTTTGCGTTCCATCAGGTTGATCAGCGTCGTGCTGATACGCGCCCCGGAACAGCCCAGCGGGTGTCCGAGGGCGATCGCGCCGCCGTTGAGGTTAATCTTCTCGTCGATCTGCTCCATCAGCCCCAGATCTTTAATGCACGGCAGGATCTGCGCGGCGAACGCTTCGTTCATCTCAAACAGATCGATGTCGCTGGCGGTTAAGCCCGCTTTTTTCAGCGCCAGCTTTGAAGCCGGAACCGGGCCGTAGCCCATGATCGACGGATCGCAGCCCACGACCGCCATCGAACGCACGCGGGCGCGAGGCGTTAACCCCAGCTCGCGGGCGCGACTTTCGCTCATCACCAGCATCGCGGCGGCGCCGTCGGACAACGCCGACGAGGTCCCTGCCGTGACCGTACCGGTGACGGGGTCAAACGCCGGACGCAGGTTGGAAAGCGCTTCGACGGTGGTTTCCGGGCGAATGACTTCATCGTAGCTGAACTGCTTCAGAACGCCGTCTGCATCGTGGCCGCCGGTCGGGATGATCTCGTTCTTAAAGGCACCGGACTGCGTGGCGGCCCAGGCGCGAGCGTGAGAGCGCGCGGCAAAGGCATCCTGCATTTCGCGGCTGATGCCGTGCAGGCGGGAGAGCATCTCGGCGGTCAGGCCCATCATCCCCGCAGCTTTCGCCACGTTGCGGCTCATGCCGGGATGGAAGTCGACCCCGTGGCTCATCGGCACGTGACCCATGTGCTCGACGCCGCCCACCATGCAAGCCTGCGCATCGCCGGTCATGATCATACGCGCCGCGTCGTGCAGCGCCTGCATTGACGAACCGCACAGGCGGTTGACGGTGACGGCCGGAACCGAATGCGGGATCTCCGCCAGCAGCGACGCGTTACGGGCGATGTTGAAGCCTTGCTCCAGGGTCTGCTGCACGCAGCCCCAGTAGATATCGTCCAGCGCAGCCGGATCCAGCGCCGGGTTACGCGCCAGCAGGCTACGCATCAGGTGCGCGGAGAGGTCTTCCGCACGCACGTTACGGAACGCGCCGCCTTTTGAACGGCCCATCGGGGTGCGAATCGCATCAACAATGACAACCTTTTCCATTGTGACTCCTTAAGCCGTTTTCAGCTCGCCAACCGGACGGGCTGGCTCAACTGCGGGATAGTAGGGTTCGTTATGGCGCGCTTTGTTACGCAGCCCTTCCGGCACTTCGTACAGCGGGCCGAGGTGCTGATACTGCTGAGCCATATCGAGATAGCGGGCGCTGCCGAGCGTGTCCAGCCAGCGGAACGCACCGCCGTGGAACGGAGGGAAGCCGAGGCCATACACCAGCGCCATGTCGGCTTCTGCCGGGCTGGCGATAATGCCTTCTTCGAGGCAACGCACCACTTCGTTAATCATCGGGATCATCATCCGGGCGATGATTTCATCGTCGGTGAAGTCGCGTTTTGGCTGACTGACGTCGGCCAGCAGGCCATCCACCGCCGGATCTTCTTCTTTCTTCGGTTTGCCTTTGCTGTCTTCTTTATAGCGCCAGAAGCCCAGGCCGTTTTTCTGACCGAAGCGGTTAGCGTCGAACAGCGCGTCAATCGCGTCGCGATAGTCTTTCTGCATGCGCTGCGGGAAACCTGCCGCCATCACCGCCTGGGCGTGGTGGGCGGTATCAATGCCCACAACGTCCAGCAGATACGCCGGGCCCATCGGCCAGCCGAACTGTTTTTCCATTACTTTGTCGATTTTGCGGAAGTCAGCGCCGTCGCGCAGCAGCTGGCTAAAACCGGCGAAGTAAGGGAACAGCACGCGGTTGACGAAGAAGCCCGGGCAGTCGTTAACGACGATCGGCGTTTTGCCCATCTTGCTGGCCCATGCCACCACTTTAGCGATGGTGTCGTCAGAGGTTTTTTCCCCGCGGATCACTTCGACCAGCGGCATACGGTGTACCGGGTTGAAGAAGTGCATACCGCAGAAGTTTTCCGGACGCTTCAGCACGCTCGCCAGTTCGCTGATGGGAATGGTGGAGGTGTTAGAGGCCAGAACGGTATCCGGGCGAACCTTGTCTTCCGTTTCCGCCAGCACTGCTTTTTTCACTTTCGGATTCTCGACGACGGCTTCGACCACCACGTCGACACGGTCGAAACCGCTGTATTCCAGCACGGGCTGAATGGTGGAGATCACGCCTGCGAGCTTCAGCCCGTCAATTTTGCCGCGCTCAAGCTGTTTATTCAGCAGCTTGGCCGCTTCGGTCATGCCCAGCGTCAGGGATTTCTCGTTGATGTCTTTCATCACCACCGGCACGCCTTTCCAGGCAGACTGGTAGGCGATGCCGCCACCCATAATGCCCGCGCCGAGTACCGCCGCATGTTTTGGCGTCTCAACGTTTTTGGTCAGCTGTTTGGCTTTACCCTTCACGAACTGATCGTTGAGGAAGATACCGACCAGCGCGCGCGCTTCATTGGTGTGCGCCAGCGGGACAAAGCTCTGATTTTCGAGCTTCAGCGCTTCATCGCGCCCGAAACGGGCAGCCGCTTCAATGGTTTTCACCGCCGTGATCGGCGCCGGGTAGTGTTTACCCGCCGTCTGCATCACCATGCCTTTGGCGATGGTGAAGCTCATGGTGGCTTCAATCTTGCTGAGTTTTAACGGCTCCAGCTTCGGCTGGCGTTTGGCCTTCCAGTCGAGCTCGCCGTTAATGGCCTGACGCAGAATGGCGAGTGCGCCTTCAACAAGCTTCTCATGTTTTACAACGCCGTCGACCAGGCCAATTTTCTGCGCCTGTTCTGCGCTGACGTCTTTACCCGCGGCAATGATCTCCAGCGCGCTGTCGGCGCCCAGCATGCGCGGCATACGGACGGAGCCGCCAAAGCCCGGCATAATGCCCAGCTTGGTTTCCGGCAGGCCGATGCGCAGATCCGGCGTCGCCAGGCGGTAGTCGGTCGCCAGCACGCACTCACAGCCGCCGCCCAGCGCGTAGCCGTTAACGGCGGAAATGGTCGGGACAGGCAGATCTTCCAGACGATTAAAGACGCTATTGGCAAAGTGCAGCCACTGGCTCAGCTGTTCTTCCGGCACCAGGAAGAGCGAAAGGAATTCGGTGATATCGGCACCGACGATAAAGGCCGCTTTGTTCGAGCGCAGCAGCAGCCCTTTTAATTCAGTTTGTTTTTCCAGAACATCCAGCGCCTGGCCAAGACTGGCCACCGTCGCGGTATCGAGCTTATTGACTGAGCCGGGGGCATCGAACACGAGTTCGGCAATGCCATCTTCCAGCCAGTTGAGGTACAGGGTGTCGCCTTTGTAGAGCATGTCAGTCTCCTGAATCCAGCAAGTGGATCTGGTCATACCAGATGAGTCGGAGTGTGGGATTTATGTTAATAAAATGCAAATTACTCATTAAGAAATTGCTGCATTGATCACGGTCGGTGGAAATCACGCAGGCGGAGTGAGGTGTGCTAAGATGCGATGACTTGAGGTCAAAAAACGAAAGGAATAATGATGGACTCACTGGCTTCGCTTTATAAAAATCATATCGTTACCCTACAGGAACGTACCCGCGATGTACTGGCCCGCTTTAAGCTGGATGCGCTGCTGATCCACTCCGGCGAGCTGATGAATACCTTTCTGGATGACCACGCTTATCCGTTTAAGGTGAACCCACAGTTTAAGGCCTGGGTACCAGTGACGCAGGTTCCCAACTGCTGGCTGCTGGTGGATGGTGTGAACAAGCCGAAACTGTGGTTCTACCTGCCGGTCGATTACTGGCACAACGTTGAGCCGCTGCCGACCTCTTTCTGGACGGAGGAAATTGAGGTCATTGCGCTGCCAAAAGCGGACGGCATTGGCGGCCAGCTGCCTGCCGCGCGTGGCAACATCGCTTATATTGGCCCTGTTCCGGAGCGTGCATTAAGCCTGGATATTGCGGCAGACAAGCTCAACCCGAAAGGGGTGCTGGATTACCTCCACTATTACCGCGCGTATAAAACTGACTACGAACTTTACTGCATGCGTGAAGCGCAAAAGACCGCGGTAAACGGTCACCGTGCGGCGCATGAAGCCTTCCAGTCCGGCATGAGCGAGTTCGATATCAACCAGGCGTACCTGACCGCCACCGGTCATCGCGATACCGACGTGCCGTACAGCAACATTGTCGCGCTCAACGAGCACGCGTCCGTCCTGCACTACACCAAACTGGATCACCAGGTTCCTTCAGAAATGCGCAGCTTCCTGCTGGACGCAGGGGCCGAGTACAACGGCTACGCGGCCGATCTGACCCGTACCTGGGCGGCAAATGCGGATACCGATTTTGCACAGCTGATCAAAGACGTGAACGATGAACAGCTGGCGCTGATTGGCACCATGAAGGCGGGAACCAGCTATGTGGACTACCACATCCAGTTCCATCAGCGCATTGCTAAACTGCTGCGTAAGCATCAGATTGTGAAAGACATGAGCGAAGAGGCGATGGTCGAGAACGATCTGACCGGGCCATTTATGCCGCACGGTATCGGCCACCCGCTGGGCCTGCAGGTGCACGACGTTGCGGGCTTTATGCAGGATGATACCGGTACGCACCTGGCGGCACCGTCTAAATATCCTTACCTGCGCTGCACCCGTATTCTGGAGCCGCGCATGGTGTTGACGATTGAACCGGGGATCTACTTTATCGAATCCCTGCTGGCGCCGTGGCGTGAAGGCCAGTTCAGCAAGCACTTCAACTGGGCAAAAATTGACGCGCTGAAGCCGTTTGGCGGCATTCGTATCGAAGATAACGTGGTGATTCACGAAAACGGTATCGAGAATATGACGCGAGACCTGAAGCTGGCCTGATGGAAAGCTGGCTGATACCGGCTGAACCGGTCACCTTTGTTGAGGAAATCAAGAAAAGCCGCTTTATTACGCTGCTGGCGCATACCGACGGCGTAGAGGCGGCAAAAGCGTTTGTCGAGTCCGTCCGGGCTGAGCATCCTGACGCCCGTCACCACTGCGTGGCGTGGGTAGCAGGGCCGCCGGACGATTCGCAGCAGCTGGGGTTTTCCGATGACGGTGAACCGGCGGGCACGGCCGGTAAACCCATGCTCTCGCAGCTGATGGGTAGCGGCGTGGGTGAAATTACCGCCGTGGTGGTGCGCTACTACGGCGGCATCCTGTTAGGTACGGGTGGGCTGGTAAAAGCGTATGGCGGCGGCGTTCAGCAGGCACTGAATATCCTGAAGACCACCCGCAAAACGCCTCTCACCGAATATACTTTGTTATGCGATTACGCCCAGCTCTCGGGTATTGAAGCGCTGCTGAGGCAGTTTAACGGTGTCATCGCACACAGTGAATATCAGGCGATGGTGCAATTACGCGTGGCGCTTCCTCAGGCGGAACTGGCTGCTTTTTCAGCAAAACTGGCTGATTTTAGTCGTGGTTCGTTGCAATTGCTGCCGATTGAAGAATAATCCCCACCTCACTTTTGAATACCAAAGGAAGCGGCAGAGATGCATTTTCGTGCCATAACCCGAATCGTTGGACTGCTGGTCATACTCTTTTCCGGGACGATGATTATCCCTGGACTGGTGGCGCTTATCTACCGGGACGGGGCGGGGCGGGCATTTACCCAGACCTTCTTTGTCGCGCTGGCGATCGGCTCCCTGCTGTGGTGGCCGAACCGTCGTCAGAAAGGTGAGCTGAAATCTCGCGAAGGCTTTCTGATTGTGGTCCTGTTCTGGACGGTGCTGGGGAGCGTCGGTTCGCTGCCCTTTATCTTCTCTGAACAGCCTAACCTGAGCATCACGGATGCCTTCTTTGAATCCTTCTCCGGCTTAACGACGACCGGGGCCACGACGCTGGTGGGGCTGGATTCGCTGCCGCACGCGATTCTCTTTTATCGCCAGATGCTGCAGTGGTTCGGCGGTATGGGGATCATCGTCCTGGCGGTGGCCATCCTGCCGATTCTGGGCGTCGGGGGGATGCAGCTCTATCGCGCCGAAATGCCGGGACCGCTGAAAGATAACAAGATGCGGCCGCGTATTGCCGAGACGGCGAAAACCCTGTGGCTGATTTATGTCTTGCTGACGGTAGCCTGTGCGCTGGCGCTATGGTTTGCCGGGATGCCTGCGTTTGACGCTATCGGACACAGTTTTGCGACGATAGCCATCGGCGGGTTCTCCACCCACGATGCCAGCGTGGGCTATTTCGACAGCCCAACGATTAACACTATCATCGCCATTTTCCTGCTGATCTCCGGCTGTAACTACGGCCTGCATTTCTCTTTACTGAGCGGGCGCAGCCTGAAGGTGTACTGGCGTGACCCTGAGTTCCGCATGTTCATTGGGGTCCAGCTGACGCTGGTGATCATCTGTACGCTGGTGCTGTGGTTCCATGATGTCTATAACTCCGCGTTGACCACGCTAAACCAGGCCTTCTTCCAGGTGGTGTCGATGGCGACGACCGCCGGGTTTACCACGGACAGCATCGCCCGTTGGCCGCTGTTCCTGCCGGTGCTTCTGCTCTGTTCCGCGTTTATCGGCGGCTGTGCGGGGTCGACGGGCGGTGGTCTGAAGGTGATCCGTATTCTGCTGCTGTTCAAGCAGGGCAACCGTGAGCTGAAGCGTCTGGTCCACCCCAATGCAGTCTACAGCATTAAGCTGGGGAACCGCGCGCTGCCGGAACGTATCCTCGAAGCGGTGTGGGGATTCTTCTCGGCGTATGCGCTGGTCTTTATCGTCAGTATGCTGGCGATTATCGCGACGGGAGTGGATGATTTCTCCGCCTTTGCGTCCGTCGTCGCAACATTGAATAACCTCGGGCCTGGCCTGGGCGTGGTGGCGGATAACTTTGCCAGTATGAACCCGGTCGCGAAATGGATCCTCATCGCCAATATGCTGTTTGGTCGTCTTGAGGTCTTTACGCTGCTGGTGCTGTTCACCCCTACATTCTGGCGCGAGTAAGGAGCCGTTGATGAAAACACTGATTCTTTTTTCTACGCGAGACGGACAAACGCGTGAGATTGCCGCATACCTTGCATCGGAATTAAAAGAGTTGGGTATTTACTCGGATGTGGTGAACCTGAACCGTGCGGAACAGATTGCCTGGCAGGATTACGACCGCGTGGTGATTGGTGCATCTATTCGTTACGGGCATTTCCATCCGGCGCTGGATCGCTTTGTGAAAAAGCACACGGCAGTACTCAACAAAATGCCAGGCGCGTTTTACTCGGTCAATCTGGTTGCGCGTAAAGCGGAGAAGCGCACGCCACAGACCAACAGCTACACGCGCAAGTTTTTACTCAGCTCGCCGTGGCAGCCAGACCTGTGCGCCGTTTTTGCCGGCGCGCTGCGCTACCCTCGCTACCGCTGGTATGACCGCTTTATGATCCGTCTAATTATGAAGATGACGGGGGGAGAAACCGATACGCGTAAAGAAGTGGTTTATACCGACTGGTCGCAGGTAGCCAGTTTTGCGCGGGAAATCGCACATTTAACGGGCGATTCGCGACTTAAATAAGCGTTAAGTTTGAAAAGTGAGCGAACGAAAAGTTTTTTGTATTTTGTGCTTGTCACT
>NZ_CAMFKT010000026.1:0-58506 GCF_945957325.1 Enterobacter sp. PL1 | reverse complement strand
AAACAAGGAAAAATCTCTGTCTAAACCAGGAAGCAACATTCCGGATAGCCTCATTTTACCTATTGATATTCTTACAAAAAAAAAAGGTAGCAAGAGCGATTGCTTAAGCTGTAAACAGCCCAAATACGCTCATTGCTACCCATTTATGTTAAACAATCTTGCGACTTATTCTGTCAGTAATTTCTCAATTCTCTTACGGAACTTCGCCCCTTCCTTCAGGTTGCGCAGCCCATAGTTCACAAACGCCTGCATATACCCCATTTTCTTACCGCAGTCATAGCTGTCGCCGGTCATCAGCATCGCGTCAACAGACTGTTTTTTCGCCAGCTCGGCAATCGCATCGGTGAGCTGGATACGATCCCAGGCGCCTGGCTCGGTTTTTTCCAGTTCCGCCCAGATATCGGCATTCAGAACATAGCGACCCACCGCCATCAGGTCCGAATCCAGCGTCTGCGGCTGATCCGGTTTTTCGATGAACTCAACGATGCGGCTCACCTGCCCTTCCGTCTCCAGCGCTTCTTTGGTCTGAATTACGGAGTACTCGGAGAGATCGCCTTTCATGCGCTTCGCCAGCACCTGGCTACGGCCCGTTTCGTTGAAACGTGCCACCATTGCCGCCAGGTTGTATCGCAGCGGATCGGCGGACGCGTTATCAATAATGATATCCGGCAGCACAACGATGAACGGGTTATCACCCACCACCGGACGGGCACAAAGAATAGAGTGTCCCAGACCCAGCGGCTGCGCCTGACGCACGTTCATGATGGTCACGCCCGGCGGACAAATAGACTGCACTTCCGCCAGCAGCTGACGCTTAACGCGCTGTTCTAGCAACGCTTCGAGTTCGTAAGAGGTGTCGAAGTGGTTTTCTACCGCATTCTTGGACGAGTGCGTAACCAGGACGATTTCTTTGATCCCTGCAGCAACAATCTCGTCGACAATGTACTGAATCATTGGCTTATCGACGATCGGCAGCATCTCTTTAGGAATGGCTTTTGTGGCTGGCAGCATATGCATGCCCAGGCCTGCTACCGGAATGACTGCTTTCAAATTAATCATTATTTCTTCCACCTTAAAATGGTTGACGAATTATAGCTCTTAAACCTGTTTTCGCCAGCATGATTTGCCGTAACCCTTAAGCAATGTTACGCCTTAGCATCACATATTTCTGTAGTTGTAATCTGATTCGATCGCGCTTTTATGCCAGGAATAGTCTCAAAACAGATTATTGTCGATTATCTGTGCGGAAGCGCAAAGTTCAGCCTTTCCACATTCACCACCTGCTGGTCGACACGGTCAATATCCACCGAGCTTTGCCCCTTCTCATTAACGGCTTTTATGTTCGCCAGCGACAGCAGCGTCTCGTCTTTCGCCATGAATTTTCCTCGCACATCCTTGCGCAGATCGAAGTTTATCTTCAGGGCAGGCCCCACGGCAGCTTCCTGCATGACATTGATATTGCGTAAAAAAAGATGCTGCGGCTTGTTGTGCAGTTCCAGCGTAGCACGCTGCATTTCCACGTTGGTAATCGCCACAAACGAGGTCGCGTTACCGGATGAAATCTGTATTCCGCGCAATTTATACGCAAGCTGGCGGTTATCGAGGTGAATATTATTGAGCTTAAAGTTCTGCGGGATGGACAAATAATCGCCTTTTATGACCCCATAGCCGATTAACATTCCCGCACTGTTGACCATGTCGACATTATCAATAATGAAATTATCACAGCCATAAATCGCCACCGTGGCGTTGTCTATTCCCGCCTTTTTACTGAAGTCTGGGGTGATATTTTTGGCCTTAATATTGCGGATAATAAAGTGTTTTCCGTTTTCCACGTGCACCAGCTGACGACAGTTGCTGCCGGTGATGTTGGCCACCACGAAGTTCTTAACGGTTTGCTTTTCCGGGTAGTCGTTGTCGTAGGTGCTCCCGGCAAGGCCAATGCCGATGCCCCAGTTGATCTTGCCGTTGGTGCAGTTGATGTTGTCGATGACATGGTCGGAAATCAGGATATTGCGATCGTTGATGGCGACGTTCCATTCGATCGCATCGCCCTGCAGATGGCTAAATTTGCTGTTGGTGATGCGGGCGCCGTCCACCTGGTTGTGGAATCCCTGGCGCAGGATGGCGTAATTGGCCTGACTTACGCTGATGTTATCAATCACCAGATTGCGCATCACGCTCGGTTTCTTACCGCCGATGTAGATTTGCGTCACAGGACCAAAACCGCTCATGGCCAGCCCTTTAATTACGCAGTCGGAGCCACGTACATCGAGAGTGATATTCTCTGTCCGTCCCTCGCCTTCCCCTATCACTTTGCTGCCTTCCTGCAGAACAAAGCGGCCGCGGCCATTGCCTGTTAACGCCCCGCGGATCAGCAGCGTTTTACCGTCGGGAATGAAAATACCCGTGTTGATGTTTTCACAGGTCAGCCCGGCAGGGACAATGACCGTGTCCCCGTCATTAAACGCCTGCTTAAAGGCCGCGATCCAGTCGTTGTTATTGTACTGATTAACAGAGACCGTTCTTCCGCTCGCCGCCCGCGCAATGCGGGACGACAGCAGCGGCGTAGCTGCCAGAACGGACAGAGACGAGACAAAGGTGCGTCGGGTAATCTTTTTCAGCATACATCCTCGGCGTTACAACGTTTGCAGCAGGCTGGCTAACTGACGGTTAATCACCTGCTGGTTAAAATCGGCTTCAACTTTTTGTCGGGCATTATGGAGCACAGGCTCCAGCGCCTGCTGGTCGATATCGCTGAAGGCAGCTAAGCGATCGGCGAGCGCCATGGCGTTATTCTCCGGCACCAGCCAGCCGGAATGGTCAGACTTAATCAGCTCCGGGATCCCGCTGTGAATGGTCGAGACCACCGGTATCCCGACGGCCATCGCCTCCATCAGCGCCACCGGAATGCCCTCCATATCGCCATCGGCTCCCGTTACGGAAGGCAGCAGGAACACATCTGCCTCATCGAGCATCGCCTTGACCTCGTGGCTCGGCTTGAAGCCCGGCATCTCTACAACATCGTCCAGCTGATACTGTTCGATAAGCGTGCGCAGACGACGCTCCCACGGCCCAATCCCGAGAATGCGGTAGTGGAAATCCACCCCGCGCGCTTTAAGCTGGCGGCAGGCTTCAATCGCCACATGCAGGCCTTTCTTCTCGGTCAGACGCGCGACGGAGATGATCTGCAGCGGTTTACCCGGCACTTTCACCGGACGGCGGGTAAAGCGCGTTAAATCCACGCCCATGCGCGAAACGGCAATTTTCTCTCCCGGGCAGCCCATGCTTTTCAGGCGTCCGGCCCACAGTTCACTGATGGGCAGCATCATGTCGCCGCGGCGGAAAAGCTGCTGGTACTCCGGCGTATAATGGTTCAGCACTTCACGGCTGGAGATGTCGATACCGTGGAAAATGGTCGCAATTTTACCGTCAATCACGCCCAGTTCGCGTAGCTTCGCGGCGGTCACGCCTGCCGGGCCAAAGTGGGCGATAAACACGTCAGCACGATACGGCTGCGCCGTTTGCCCGCAGATGGCCGAGAGAATTAAATTGCGTGATTCCGACCCATAGCGGGAAACATTCAGCGCCCGCCACGTCGACGCGCGATGGATCCCACGTAAGGTCTGGCTGGCGCGGTGGCGCAGCTTACTCAGCTTCCCGGACGGCTCGTCCTGCAGCCAGCGTGTTTTGGCCTCCAGCCCATACTGGGTATACGCCGCATGGGTGTTTTGGGTATCGCCCTTTTGCAGGGCGATAATCTCCACGTCATATCCCATATCGATAAACGCGGTGATTTGATTCAGAACAAAGGTCTCAGACGACAGCGGAAATTTCAGTAAGAAGAAACCAACCTTCATTTCCCCTCCCGCACGCGGTCAAGTACCGATTTCACCATCCCAATGCCCTTCTCGCGCTCGGCTTTCACCGCCACCGCCAGACGTTCATTGATCGCAGGCAGCTGGCCGAGCGTGTCGCCCACCATCGCACCCAGCGACCCGTCCAGCAGATGACGAATATCAACGGCCATTTCCGGCATACCGAGCTGCTGCATAATGCCCGCGGACTTGTGCTCGTAGTTAATAGCGATGGCTGGCGTGCCAAAGTTCATGGAGATAATGGCCGAGTGCAGTCGGGTGCCCACGGTCAGGTCGCAGGCGGAGAGCAGCTTGCCCATCTCCAGGTCGTTCAGCTCGTCCATCACCACGTGATAGCGGGACGGATCGTTCACCAGGTTGCGCAGGTTGAGCGCCACCATGCGGTCATCTTTGTTGTAGCTGTCGATACCGGTACAGGTGGATAGCGCCAGCACCTGGTACCCGCTGTCCAGCACGCGGTTCACCACGTCGGCGAACGCTTGCTCATACGCCGCCTGCGTCGTGCCTAAACGTTTATCGAATGGCGCCAGCTCGCGCAGGGTGATCGCGACGGTTTTCTGTTTCGCCGTAACGCCGAGCCAGTGCTGCACCGCGTAGCTCGGCTGGAAGCTGTCGTCCTGGTGATCCACCAGCCAGGCGGTGTCCACGCCGTGCTCAACTTTTGACGTATCAATCTCGCTGCGCTTCATCATGTCAAGGCTGACCGACTCGCGTAGGATCAAGGCATCGCAGTGGCCAAACACATAGTTCGCCAGCTGGTTAAACTGCGGATCCTGGAAAGGCCCCACGCTGTGGCCAATCATAAACAGCGGCTTTTTCGCCATGAACGTACAAAGCGCATGCTCAAACTGCGGCACGCCGTAGAGATCGACGAAGAACGAACCGCCGACCTGAATAATGGCGTCATAGCCGGAGAGCAGACGGACAAAATCCGTAAAGCCCTGGGCAATGGCGATATTGCGCAGCTTGCCGGTATCGGTCACCCGGGAAAGCAGCACCTGATGCTGGTAGCGACGACGCAGTACTTTCTTCACGCGGCCCATCACGCCCGCGGCGTTGTTATGCTGTTTCATCTGGCTGTAGAGCGGATCGCCCATTACCGGGCGGTTCAGTAACCAGGATGAGCTGACAGGATAACGGCTCATCACGTCCACTTCGGTCTCAGGCTTAAGGGTGTTAATTGCATCCAGTAAACCGCGCAGGATGGCGCTGTCGCCACGGTTGCCGCAGGTATGGTTGCCAAGAATTAATAATTTCATAATGGCCTCTTAAATAACTAGCCTGCGCGAAGCAGCGTTTTCATTTTTTCGTTACGGCAAAACTGGCGCTTCATCTCAACCACGAGCGCATTGCGCGACAGCACAATCATCACGACGAAGGCCAGCGCACCCGCGGCAACCTGCACCGCCAGCAGCGCGGCCAGCGGCAGATGCCCGCTGAGGATAATGCCCAGGCCGTAGCTCACCGCCAGGGTCGGCAATGAGAGATAGAACGGCAGCCACAGGCTCAGGATGTACTGACGGTAGCTGGAGCCCAGCACCGGTTTAATCATGATGAAGTAGCTCAGGACGGTATTGACGATCTGCACCAGCAGGAAGCCCAGCGTCACGCCAATAGCGCCCGCCATGTGCCCGCCGACGATAATTGCCGGAATAAACAGGAAGGTTTTGAATACGTTGAACTTAAAGCTGATGTCCACGCGCGCTTTTGCCATCAGCAGGGACCCAATCGGGTTCCCCACGGAGCGCAGCAGCCCCACCACGCACAGCAGCTGCAGGATCGGGATGATGCCGTTCCATTTCTCACCAAACACCAGCGGTACGAAGTTGCTGGACACCACCATCAACCCCAGCAGCACCGGGAAGTTGATGATCCCCACTACCGAAAGCAGCTTGTAAAAGTTAATGCGCAGCTTTTCGGTGTCGTCCTGAATCTTGGCAAACGCCGGGAACAGCACGCGGGTGATTATTGGGTTCAGCTTCATCGGCGGCACCACCGCGACGTTGTAGGCCAGGTTGTAGCCCCCCGCCACGCTCGCGCCGAGAATACGTGCCAGCACCAGCGTCGAAAGGTTGGTGTTCACGTAGTTGATAATGCTGTCCGCCGTCAGCCACGCGCCAAAGCGCAGGTTGGACGAGACGGACGCAAGAGAGAAATGCAGTCCCGGGCGGTAAATTTTACGCCCAAAGTAGCCGAACAGCAGCGTGCGCACGGCAGAGTTCACCAGGTAACCGAGGATGGCGGTCATCGCCAGCGGCCAGAAATGGGCGCTCACGACGGTAAAGGTAAAGCCCGCCAGCACGGCGCTGGTCTCGATCATGCCGATCTTATTGAACTCCAGCTCTTTCTGCATCAGCGCGCGGAACTGTTGCCCGTGGGGGATTACCACGAACGCAAACGACAGCGTACGCATCAGCGGGGCGAGATCCGGGTTGTGCAGCACGCTGGCGATGGTATCGCTCAGCAGGAACACCAGCACAAACACGAAAATCCCCAGCCCCACGTTCAGCCAGTAGAGCGTGGTCAGCTCAAGATGGCTGATCTCTTTGCGCTGGATAATCGAGTTGGCGATACCAAAGTCAGACAGCGTATCGGCCAGCGCAATGATCACCAGCGAGACGGTCAGCAGGCCGAACTGGTGATTATCGATAATGCGCGCCAGCACCGTCATCTGCACCAGGCCGAGGCCAATGATGACGATGGTCGCCATCGCTGACCACTTGGCGCCGCTGATGGTTTTTTCACGTAAGCTCATCTTAGTACGCCGCTTTGTTCACGAAACCTTTGAAAATGGTCAGAAAAACAATCTTGATATCGAACCAGAGGCTCCACTCGCGGATGTACTCCAGATCGAACTCGATGCGTTTTTCCATTTTTTCCAGCGTGTCGGTTTCGCCGCGCCAGCCGTTGATTTGCGCCCAGCCGGTGATGCCCGGCTTCACCTTATGGCGCAGCATGTAGCCTTCAATCAGCGAGCGGTACTGCTCGTTGTGCGCCACCGCGTGCGGACGCGGGCCAACAATCGACATCCCGCCGGTAAAGACGTTGATAAACTGCGGCAGCTCGTCCAGCGAGGTGCGGCGCAGGAAGTTCCCCACGCGGGTGACGCGCGGATCGTTCTGCGTGGCCTGGGTCACCACCTTGTCGTTCTCCATCACCTTCATGGAGCGGAATTTCCACACCATAATCGGCTTACCGTCCATGCCGTAGCGGGTCTGACGGAAGATAACCGGTCCTGGCGAGCTCAGCTTCACCGCGAGGGCAATGCAGCACAGCACCGGGGAGATGAGCAGCAAAATCAGCGAAGAGAGCACGATATCTTCCAGACGCTTCAGCACGCGGTTAATACCGGACAGCGGCGTGTCGTACAGCGGTACGACCGGCACCCCGTTCACCTCTTCAATACGGGAGTGAAGAATGTTGAAGGTAAACACGTCCGGGATCAGGATCACTGAACAGGTGGTATCCGCCAGCTCGCGCATCAGCTGCTTAATGCGGGATTCGTCTTTCATCTGCATGGCGATGTAGACGTTGTGAATTTTGCCGGCTTTGGCATCGTCAATCAGCTGATCGTAGTTGCCCGCCCAGTCGGCAGGCACGCCGCCAGGCTTTGCGTCGTGATAAATCCCGACCACTTCAAAGCCTAACCATGGCTCTTTGCGGAAGCTGTCGAGCAGCACTTTCCCAACCGGCAGATCGCCTGCCACCGCCACGAAGCGACGGTTATAGCCCCGGTTGCGCAGCCAACCCGCGCCAAAGCGGATCAGGGAACGGCACACCACCATGCCGACGCTGGTCAACAGATACCAGCTCAGATAGGTCACGAGGCGATTATCAAAATCATGGCTAAATGCCACCAGGCCTGCGCTGAAGATCAGGCTCAGGGTCCAGTTCTGCAGCAGCAGCATCAGTTCAGTGGTCATTTTGACGCCGCGCCACGAGCGGTAGAAATCGGTCATACCGCCGATCATTTGAAACACGACCAGCGCAATCAGGGCCATCAGCAGATGCATATATAAGAACGGCAGCCCGCTGATCCGACACACCGCCCACAATCCACCGACCATGATGGTGATATCAGAAAAACGCTGCACCATAGAGATTAACGATGCATTCGTTCTCGCTCGTTCGCGTTTTTTTAGATTCGTCATCGTTGTTCCTGTATTCGGTTCCCCCTCCCACCGGGAGGGGCAGTTATTACTGATTCAACAGCGCCAGAATGTCCTTCGTTCGGGCTTCCATGAGCGCGGTGTCAGCGCGGGACTCCACGTTCAGGCGCACCACCGGCTCGGTATTGGACGAGCGCAGGTTAAAGCGCCACTGCGGGAACGCCATGCTGATGCCGTCGGTACGGTCAATTTCCAGCGCGTGGATGGCAAAGTGCTGCTCCACGCGGGCAATCGCCTCGGCAGGCTGTGCCAGCTTGCTGTTGATCTCTCCGCTCGCCGGGAACGCCGCCATACGGTCGCGCACCAGCTCGCCCAGGGTTTTCCCCTTCAGGCACAGCAGTTCAGTCACCAGCAGCCACGGGATCATCCCGCTGTCGCAGTAGGCAAAGTCACGGAAGTAGTGGTGGGCGCTCATCTCGCCGCCGTAGATGGCGTCTTCTTCGCGCATGCGCTCTTTAATGAAGGCGTGACCGGTTTTGGACATCACCGGCGTGCCGCCTGCGGCAGACACCACGTCGACGGTGTTCCAGGAGAGGCGCGGGTCATGAATGATCTTCGCGCCAGGGTTTTTCTCGAGGAACGCTTCCGCCAGCAGGCCGACAATGTAGTAGCCCTCGATGAACTGCCCTTTCTCGTCGAACAGGAAGCAGCGGTCAAAATCGCCGTCAAAGGCGATACCCATGTCCGCGCCGTGTTCAATCACCGCGTTGCGGGTGTCGTCGCGGCACTCCGGCAGCAGCGGGTTAGGAATGCCGTTCGGGAAGTTGCCGTCCGGGGTGTTGTGCACTTTGACGAAGGTCACCGGCACGTTCAGTGCTTTAAAGCGCGCTTCAAGGGCATCGACAACCGGGCCAGCCGCGCCGTTGCCGGAGTTAATCACCAGCTTCAACGGCTTCAGGTTTGCCACGTTGATGTAGCCCAGCAGGTGGTCGATGTACTCTTTCTGCAGGTTGATTTTTTTGTAGCTACCGCGCTTCGCCTCGTTCACCGGCGGGAAATCGTTGGCTTCCGCCAGACGCTGCACGTCGCGCAGGCCGGTGTCGCCGCTGATAGGACGGGCGCCCTTGCGCACCAGCTTCATGCCGTTGTAATCCATCGGATTGTGGCTGGCCGTCACTTCAATACCGCCGTCCACGCCCAGGTGGAAGGTGGCAAAGTAAATCTCTTCGGTTCCGGACAGGCCGATGTCCAGCACGTCTACGCCCGCGTCCTGCAGCCCTTTCGCCAGCGCCAGCTTGAGGGATTCACTGGTCAGACGCACGTCGCCGCCCAGCACGATGGTCTGCGGTTTTAAGTATTCGCCGTACGCGCGGCCAATGCGCCACGCAATGTCTTCATTCAGCTCTTCGCCCAGCTTGCCGCGAATATCGTAGGCTTTAAAACAGGTTAATTTATCCATGATGACCCCTTTTTCAGGCAACAGTCGGTCCTGACCACTAAATGGCCAAATTAATTTTTTTGTCATTCGTAGGCCCGGTAAGCGCAGCGCCACCGGGCATGATGCAGAGAGCTACACTCGCCCGTAGCGGTCCTGGAAGCGCACGATATCGTCCTCTTCCAGATACGAGCCGGAGCGCACCTCAATTAAGTCGAGAGGAATTTTCCCCGGGTTCTCCAGACAGTGCGTCGCCCCCAGCGGAATATAGATGGACTCGTTTTCGCCCAGCAGTTTCACTTCACCGTCAATGGTGACTTTGGCGGTTCCCGCGACCACCACCCAGTGCTCGGCGCGGTGATGGTGCATCTGCACCGACAGCCCCTCGCCCGGCTTCACGGTGATGCGTTTCACCTGATAGCGGTCACCGGCGTCAATGGAGTCATATTTGCCCCACGGACGGTAGACTTCGCGATGAATGTGGTGCTCGTGACGGCCATCCGCCTTGATCTTCTCCACCACTTTTTTAACGTCCTGCACGGCGTTACGGTCGGCAATCAGCACGGCATCTTTGGTCTGGACCACAACAAGATCTTTTACCCCAACCGTGGTGACCAGGCCGGACTCGGCGTAGACGTAGCTGTTTTCCGTTTTGTGGCTAATGACATCGCCGTGATGGACGTTACCCTCCGGGGTATGGGCGCTGATCTCCCACAGGGAGGACCAGGATCCAACATCGCTCCAGCCCGCATCCATCGGTACCACGACGGCGTCAGCCGTGCGTTCCATCACCGCATAGTCAATGGACTCTTCCGGACAGGCGAGGAAGGCCTCTTCATCCACGCGGATGAAGTCGAGATCCGGATCCACCACCGCCATCGCTTTCTCGCAGGCGCTCAGAATATCCGGGCGATATTTGCGCAGCTCTTCCAGATAGCGTCCGGCGCGGAACAGGAACATCCCGCTGTTCCAGTAATATTCCCCGCTGGCGACATACGCCTGCGCGGTTTCCAGATTCGGTTTTTCAACGAACTGCGCCACGTCAAACGCCACGCTGTCGCCTTCACCCGGCGTCACGTTGCCGCGACGGATGTAGCCGTAGCCGGTTTCCGGCAGATCCGGCACGATGCCGAAGGTCACCAGCTTACCGCTCTCAGCGTAAGGAATGGCCGCACGCACCGCGTCGCGGAAGGCCTCTTCCTGCTGGATCACGTGGTCTGCCGCCAGCACCAGCATCAGCGGGTCACAGTCCGGGCTGCTGCGTTTTGCCGCCAGCGCCGCCAGGGCGATAGCCGGTGCGGTATTGCGTCCGGCAGGCTCCAGGATGATATTTTCTGTGAGTTTGTTCAGCTGGCGCAGCTGCTCGGCAACAATAAAGCGGTGCTGTTCGTTACAGATCACCACCGGGCTTTCACACTCCACGCCGTGGAGACGGTTTACCGTCGTCTGCAGCATGGTGAGATCCCCTTTCAGGCAGAGGAACTGTTTTGGATAGAGCACGCGGGACAGCGGCCACAACCGGCTACCAGAGCCACCAGCCATCACAACCGGATACAAAGTGGTTTGACTCATGATTTATCCCCGTATATCTGCAATAAATTGGCTCAGCACGTTCTCTTTCTCGAGCGTGCGTTCGGCATATTCACGTGCCACCGTGTTCACTTTTGGCATGGCAAGTGCCTGTTCAATGCCGGTGACCAGCGCCGGAACCGATTCCGGCTCTACGCACACCGCAATCCCCGGATAGCTGTCACACAGCTGGCCTAATTCAGTTTCGTCTTCGGCCGTAATCACCGCGTTACCGCCCACGGCCAGAATGTTGGTCAGCTTGGACGGCAGCACCGCATCCGCCGCGCCGCGCTTTTGCACCACCAGATGGCAGTCGCCCATCTTCAGCAGCGCAGGCAATGCCTCGTAAGACTGAAGCGGGAAGAATTTCACGTTGGTCAGGCCGCGAACGCTTACCATTTTTTCCAGCCGCGCTTTTCCCCCCCCCTGCCCGACAATCACAAACATCCATGGATGTTCATTCAGCAGTTGAGCCGCCTCGATCACGCTCTCCAGCCCCTGCTTTTCGCCGATATTGCCTGAGTAAAGAATGATTTTTTGATCTTCAGGCAAACCGAGCTGCGCGCGCAGCGCCTGAGCGTCTTGCTCAGTCACGTCGCGAAAACGCGCCACTTCGGACCAGTTCGGGAAGAAGATCACCTTCTCCGCCGGGACGCCTTTCTCCTGCGCTTTGTTCATCATGGAGCGCGAGATCGTTGAGACGTAGTCCACGTTGTGTAAGCCACTGCGCTCAAACGCGCTGGCGAGCTTCGCCACCTTGCCGCCTTTGCTTTTGCCTGCCATCCCCAGGCCCAGCATGGCGTCCACTTCATAATCCTGAATGTGCAGCAGGGTGCGCGCGCCGGAGAGTTTGCCCAGCAGGCGCATGCCCGGCGTGCAAAACAGCGTCGGCACCACGCCGATAATGCGATCCGGCTTCCAGCGACGCTGCGCCATCAGCGGGAAGAAGCTGCTCAGGGCAAAGCTGCCGAGATGAATCAAGCGCTTCAGCGTCGAGGGCTGCTTAGGCACATACAGCGGGCAGCGCCAGACGGTCGCTGCACCCTCTTCGCGACGGTAGCGCCAGCTTGAGTAGCGCTCCCCCACTTTCCACTCCGGGTAGTACGGCGGCGCGGTAATGACCCGCACGTCATGTCCCTGGCTCGCCATCCACTCGACCATCTCGCCGGTGTATTTCCCGATACCGGTTAATTCCGGCGAGTAGTTGATTCCGTATACGAGGATCTTCATAAGCCCGGCACCCCGGACTGACGTTCAGCGAGGAAATAGGCACGGCTGTTGTCATGCACATTGTCGCTCGCCAGCAGCGCCTCTGGCGTCTGCCAGCGGTAGTCGTCATGCTGAGAATCAGGCAGACGCAGGTCTGCCTCACTCACCTTCAGGCGGAACCCCAGCACGATGTAGTGCGTGGAGAACCCGGTGCCCGAAAAGTTATCGTCATAGAAGTGCTGCCAGACCCCGTAAAACTGGCCCGCTGCCATCGGCAACTGCAGGCCCAGTTCCGCCAGAGTGAGACGCTCAAACGCATCGGTCAGCGTCTCATCCTTTTGCACGCGCCCGCCGGGCACGAACCAGAAGCCCTGTGCAGGACGGTTGGTTCGTTTCCCCAGCAAGAACTCGCCGCGTTCGTTCTCCACGATCAAATCAATTGAGATGAGCGGAGTGGAACGCACTACCGTGGCAAAATCTTCCTGACTTAAAAACATCGTTACCCCCGGAAGCGATGCTGGTTTTCCAGGAACCACTGATAGGTGCTGGCCAGCCCCTGCTCCAGTGACACCTCGTGATACCAGCCCAGCTGATGCAGACGGGTTACGTCCAGCAGTTTGCGCGGCGTGCCGTCCGGTTTCGTGGCGTCAAACACCACGCGGCCTTTGTAGCCCACCACCTGCGCGATGGTCTGCGCCAGCTCGCGAATGGTGCAGTCCACGCCGGTGCCCACGTTGATGTGCGACAGCATCGGCTCGGTGTTCTCCTGCCACACCTCGCGATCCAGCTCCATCACGTGAATGCTGGCCGCAGCCATGTCGTCCACGTGCAGGAATTCGCGCATCGGCGTACCGCTGCCCCACACCACCACATCCGGCGCGTTCTCGGCGGTCGCCTCGTGGAAGCGGCGCAGCAGCGCCGGGATCACGTGCGAATTGCTCGGGTGGAAGTTGTCGTGCGGTCCGTACAGGTTGGTCGGCATTACCGAGCGATAGTCGCGGTTGTACTGACGGTTGTAGGACTCGCACAGCTTGATCCCGGCAATTTTGGCAATCGCGTACGGCTCGTTGGTGGCTTCCAGGGTACCCTGCAGCAGCTCGCTTTCAGCGATCGGCTGTTTTGCCATTTTCGGGTAAATACAGGATGAGCCGAGGAACAGCAGCTTGTTCACGTTGTGCAGATGCGCCGCGTGAATGATGTTGCTCTCAATCATCATGTTTTCGTAGATGAAATCCGCCGGGTATGTGTTGTTGGCAACAATGCCGCCCACCTTCGCCGCCGCCAGATACACCTGGTCAATACGTTCGTTTGCAAAGAAGTCCTGTACCGCACGGCTGTCGAGCAGGTTCAACTCGTCGCGCGTGCGGACAACCACTTCGACGTCACCGCGCTGTTCGAGCTGGCGAACAATCGCGGAACCCACCATTCCGCGATGACCGGCGACAAAAATACGTTGTTTTGTCATTCTCAGGACTCCAGCGCGATGGCAACCTCGTAGCCATGAGACTTGAGCAGGGAGTGTTTTTTCGCTGCTTCAAGATCTTTGGCTACCATCTCGGAAACCATCTCCTGCAGAGTGGTTTCTGGTTTCCAGCCCAGCTTCTCGTGCGCTTTGGTTGGGTCACCCAGCAGGGTTTCCACTTCAGCAGGACGGAAGTAGCGTGGGTCAACCTGCACAATCACGTCGCCTGGCTTCACGCCCGGTGCGTCATGGCCGGTCACGGAAACCACGATGCCCTTCTCTTCCACGCCGGTGCCTTCGAAGCGCAGCTTGATGCCCAATTGAGCGGCAGCCATTTCAACGAACTGACGAACGGAGTACTGCACGCCGGTGGCGATCACGAAGTCATCTGGCTGTTCCTGCTGCAGCATCATCCACTGCATTTTCACGTAGTCTTTGGCATGGCCCCAGTCACGCAGGGAATCCATGTTGCCAAGGTGCAGGCACGATTCCAGACCCTGCGCAATGTTGGCGATAGCGCGGGTGATTTTGCGGGTCACGAAGGTTTCGCCGCGACGTGGAGATTCGTGGTTGAACAGAATGCCGTTACAGGCGTACATGCCGTAGGATTCACGGTAGTTCACGGTGATCCAGTAGGCGTACAGTTTCGCTACCGCATACGGAGAACGTGGGTAGAACGGCGTGGTCTCTTTCTGTGGGATTTCCTGCACCAGGCCGTACAGCTCAGAGGTGGATGCCTGGTAGAAACGGGTTTTCTTCTCAAGACCCAGGAAGCGGATCGCCTCCAGCAGACGCAGGGTACCCATGGCGTCCACGTCAGCGGTGTATTCCGGAGACTCGAAGGAGACCGCAACGTGGCTCATCGCCCCCAGGTTGTACACTTCATCCGGCTGCACTTCCTGCAGGATACGGGTCAGGTTGGAGGTATCGGTCAGGTCGCCGTAGTGCAGGTGGAATTTCGGGTTCGCCGCGTGAGGATCCTGATAAATATGATCGACACGTTCGGTGTTAAATGAAGACGCACGACGTTTAATACCGTGTACTTCATAACCTTTTTCCAGCAGTAACTCTGCCAGGTAAGAACCATCCTGCCCGGTAACGCCGGTGATGAGAGCGACTTTAGACATGTTTATATTCCTCTACTTATGAATTTAATCAGTTTCAACGCGTTCGCGTATCACCACTGCGGGGTTGCCACGACAAATTTTATTTGCCGGTAGCGATTTAAAAACGCTGCTGCGGGCACCGACTACCGTGCCATCGCCAACAGAAACACCCGGTGCAACAAAAACATCCGTTGCCAGCCAGCATTTTTCACCGATCACAATAGGCGAAGCGGTAATATCAAAATGCGGGCTCATAAAGTCGTGGCTGCCGGTGCACAAATAACATTTCTGTGAAACCACCGAATTCGCGCCAATCGTAATCTCGCCCAGGGTATATAACACCGCGTCATCCCCTACCCAGGCGTAATCCCCAAGCGTTAATTTCCAGGGATAGGTAATTTTCACCGAAGGACGAATGACTACGTTTTTTCCTATTTTCGCGCCAAACAGACGCAATAAAAATGCTCGCCAGCGGTACAGTATTTGCGGTGACCAGGCAAATAGGGTGGCCTGAACCGCCCACCATAGCTGCACTTTAATACCGCCCGCCCCCCGAAAACCTTTCGGTACGGAGAAACCGTTCAGATCCTGCATTACGTTTCCTTATATTCAGGCTTTGTTATATAAGGCTTTCGTTTTACTCGTGGTACGCACGCGTAAAAAATAAGATAATTCCGCCCAGAATCCCGGCACGCGTAATATTTTACGCTGCACGTTTTTGGCATCCTGGCACAACTCCAGATTATTCGAGGTTGACACACCCCCCATTGAAAACTCAGATACCAGCCCTTTAATTCGGCGGAACGGGTAACCTGACTTATACAGACTGGCGGCCAGTGCATAATCGGATGACACTTTATACTGCAAATCGTAAGGCTGTTTTTTCAGACCTTTTACCGGGAAGAAAATGGCCTGATGGCTGGCCGGTAAGCTGTGGTAGATATACCAGCCCGGCTTCGCGCTGCGGCACACTTTATGTCCGTCGCCAAAATCAAGCAGCGCATCGCCAATATACATGGCGTCCTCTTTCTGGCGCGCCAGCTGGCGGGCAAACAGCGCCACGTCGTCATGGAAGATATCACCCGAATTCAGGAAGATGGCATAACGGCCTTGCGCCATGTTAATGCCTTTGTTCATAGCATCGTAGATGCCTTTATCTTTCTCGCTGATGTAGCGTAAGTTGAACTCACCGTTGAGTTTTTCCAGAAACTCTGCCGTGCCATCGTTCGAGCCGCCGTCGACCACAATCCACTCAAAGGTGAGGCTTGGATCGCGCGCCAGGTTGCGCAGCGAGCGCCAGGTTTTTACCACCCCTTCGTAATTACGAAAAGCGACAGTAATGACGCTAAGAAACATAAATCACCTCATTTCGTCATACGTGCGTAATATTAAGCGCCTTGCGCAGAATAAACGGACAGACAATCAAGAAAGCATATTCCGGGCTAAATATTGACCCGGTAAAAAACAGCGACACGGGCGTAAACAGATAAAGTTGCACGCGAAAGTTCTGGTTATCACCAAACGCGTTAATCATCATTTTGAAAACTTTAAACAGATACCACAGCGTCAACAGTACGGCGAACCACGAAAAATAAATAATTAACAGATACAGACCATTGTCTATGGTTTTACCGACATCCGCACCGTTAAAGATTCCGAATGATGCAACATATTCGTAAAGTGAGCCGAATCTTACTACACCATCAATATGGGTTAAGGAATAACCCACCATCACCAGTGGTCCAATGATGCGATAATAGGACGAGGATCCTTCCGTTCCCAAATCACCCAGACGTTCTGAGATGTAGGGGAAGGCAAATATCACGCCCACCATAAATACCGTCAGAGAGATAATCGCCAGCGGCAGTTTTTTCTTAATCGCATCTTTGTTCAGGTACTGAAACGCCCATTCCAGCAGGTAAAACAGGATAAATGTCATTACCCCTGAGAACGATCCAGACAGAACGATTCCTGCAAGAATCATAGCATCGGTCTTAGGCGTTTTGATACCAAACTGTTTGATGCTGAGCCAAATTGAGATTAACGCCAAAGCGAAAAACGCCGGTTCAAAATAGAGGGCCGTGGTACGCTTCCCGCCGAACTTGATGAAGTTCAATACATAGTTGTTGCTGTAAATGAGATATTTCGAAATTATCTCCATCAGGCTGCTGCCGCCGGTGAGAATAATTTGCGCCATCTCCATAGCAGCAAGCATAACAATTAACGCAACGGCAATATAAAAGAACCTGAGGATTTTCCGATAATTGTGCGGAGAAATCGTTTTAAAGCGAATACTCCAGACCATGCCGATAATAATGACAATATAAACAAACAGCATGGTCGAGGTGACGTATTTACTGGCATCCAGCGACTGGCCGAAGATATAGTTAAAAAGCGTCAGACCCGTCCCCAACCCTAAGGCGATCATCAGCTTCTTCAGGTTGATTTTATCGACATACAGCAGAAGCAGAACGGGCAAGAAGGTGACGATGGTTATCGGGAAGCTTTCGCCGAGCTGGGCAATCTTAACGTTGACCAGCAGGTAAATCAGCGGCAGCAGCAGATAACTACAGATTCTGATAGAACGAGACATACTCCTCCAGCATCTGTTGTCCACTGTAGGCCTTGCGGCTGCGGTTGCGGAACGATTCCAGGTCGGTGCCAAAAACGGCCTGAGCGATCTGCGCCTTCGGCAATTGCACCAGCGGCAGAACCTCCTGCTCCGCAAAAGTTTTCCCGCCGGATTTTTCCAGCACCTCACGTGCCGCATCGCTGTGGGTGGCAATCACCGGCACGCCGATGGAGAGCGCTTCACAGAGGATTAGCGGGTAGTTATCCACGCGGGAGCTGAACACCAGCGCATCCATTTCATTCAGCGCGCTCATCAGCTTGCGCTTATCGGTTTCAAACCCGTGGTTCACCACGTTAGCCCCTTCGAACGGTGAAAATTTGCCGAAGGTGTGAAGCTCAATTTTGTCACCCAGCGCCATCATGTCGCGCACCAGCTGCTGGTTGGTTTTCCCGTCGTAACGCAGGTCATGCGCAACGATAGCGATTTTCGGTTTGCCCGTGGTTTGCGCCACCGGCGTCAGGTCGGCGAGAATGGCTTCCGTCGCCACGTCGATGCCGTTGTTAATAATCTGGCAGCGCCCTGCCCCGTACAGACTGTTGAAGGCATCGGCCACATGCTGGCTCGGGGAGATAAACGTACAGCCGAGCGAGAGCATGTCGCGGAAAAGCTGGCGCTTTCCGGCCACCAGCTTGTGCGCGCGATCCACCTTCACCGGCGGATAGTTGCTCAGCGTCGGGCATTTCTGGCAGTTGTTTTTCCAGCCTTCGCAGCCGTCGGTAAACGCGCAACGGCCGGTTACGCTCCAGTGATCGTGCAGCGTCCAGACGAAGCGGGTGTCGGGCTTGTGGGCCTGCACCTTCTGACAAAACGCCACCACCTCTTCCAGATTCAGCCAGTAGCTGTGCAGCACGTGAAAATGCAGCACAACCGGGCCGGTGGTGCGGGTCACCGTGCGATAAAGCGTATTCAGGTTGCCAAACAGATCGCGGTTAAACAGACGGAACAACGCAATGTTGGCAATCGAGGTCAGGCGCGGCGTGTGCTTATGCACCTGCGGGAAGTTATCGTGACTGACGCTTTTCTTGCCGCCCTTGCCATAGCCATAAATAAATCGAGACTGAAGTCCTTTTTGCAGCGCGCGCTGGTGCAGATCCAGCGCCACCCCTGCCGCTCCGCCTTCTGCGAGGCGTACGTTAAATTGCAGAATATTCATTTAATCACCTTCACGCGGGCTTTCTCTCCCACCACCAGCGCGTTATCCGGAATGGTGTCCAGCACCACGCTGCCCGCACCAATCGTGACGTTGTTACCAATCGTAATGTCGCCAATGATCACCACGTTCGCGCCCAGCTCGACGTTATTGCCAATGACCGGGCAGGCCAGGCTGTCTGGCCCACGGTTGCCAATGGTCACCCCATGGCGGATGGTGAAATCATCCCCGGCGACCACGAACTTGTTGATCACCACCGCATAGCCGTGATGGATGGTAAAGCGACGGCCAATGGTTGCAGCGGCCTGAATTTCATAGCCAAAAAAGCATTCGGTAATGATGCGGTACAGCACCAGCACGGGGGCCGCCCAGATGTTGTTCAGGACATTTTTCTTACGCCACACCGAGCAAAAATGCGCGATGCGGTACGCCAGAACCATGCAGCAAGGACGCAGGCTCCAGCTGTTAGCGCGGCAATCTTCCAGAAACATTATTTCCCCCGAAGTCCATCAGCCAGGCGCTTGCCGTTACGTATGGACAACAGCGTCAGCAGCGTGCGCCAGTTCATGCGCTTATTGCGGATCTGATAGAGGGTAAAGAGCTGATATTTACGGCTGGCACGGTCAAACTTGTCCTTGTGCTTGCGGTAAAAATGGAAGTAGCCCGAGAACTTCTTCGGCGACGAGGTGATCTGCATCTCCCCGTGGTTGATGTGCAGGATCTGCGTGGCCTCTTCCACTTTCCACGGCTCGCCATACTCCACCACCATCCGCAGGAAGATGTCGTAATCCTGCGCGGCCTTCAGTTCGGTATCGAACAGGCACTCCTTGAAGCGCCACGCCCAGGTGAAGACCTGGTTACCAATGATGTTGCGCTTGTAAAACAGGCGTCGAGAGTACGGTGATTTCGGATAGAGCGGCAGGCTGGCAGGCTGCGAGTACACCTCGCCCTGACAGACATAGTCGTTGGCATACAGGAACGCGTGCGTGACCAGCTGCTCTTTATGCGACAGGAAAATAGACAGGCGGTTCGGCGTCCATTCGTCATCGTCGTCGATGCCGGTCAGATACTGCCCTTTGGCCTGCATAATCGCCTGATTACGTACAGCACAGGCGCCAGAGTTAATCTCGTTGTGGGTATAGACCACCCGCGGGTCGTTGAGGTCAGTCACGAATTTTTGCAGCTGTTCATACGAGGAAGAGCAGTCATCAACGATGATCAGCTCCCAGTTATCGTAATCCTGACGTAACACCGACTTGATTGCGCGGATCGCCAGCTGCTGACGATTCCATGTCGGCATATAGATTGAAACTAAAGGGCGTTGTGTGGTCATGATCTTCCCCTGATCCCTCACCCCGCCCCTCTCCCCTCGGGAGAGGGTTAGGGTGAGGGGGATTGTTATTTGCTGTCAGACTTATATTCGTACTCGTAATACCCGTAATCCTGGTACCCGGTCGCGCGGCGGAAGATGGAGTTCAGGATCACCCCTTTCACCTCAATCCCGTTCTGCTCGAAGCGGCTCAGGCTGGTTTCCACCTCTTTCAGGGTGTTCACCGCGTAACGCGCCACCATCAGCGTCGTACCCGCATGGCGACCCACAACGGCAGCATCGGTCACGGCCAGAATCGGCGGCGTATCGATCAGCACCAGGTCGTAGTTTTTGCTCGCCCACTCAACCAGCTCGGTAAAGCGTTCGCTCATCAGCAGCTCGGACGGGTTAGGCGGTACCTGCCCACGTGGGATCAGGTCAAATTTCGGCACGGTAGTCGGTTTCGCGCTCTGGCTGATGTCACCTTTGCCAAGCAGGATCTCCGACAGACCGTTGACGTTGTTGGTGCCCAGCAGCTCGTGGGTGTAGCCCTTGCGCATATCGCAGTCGATAAGCAGCACGCGCTTGTTGGTCTGGCTAACGACCGCCGCCAGGTTGGCGCAGACGAAGGTTTTACCGATTGACGGGCTGACACCGGTCAGCATCAGGACGTTGTTTTTAGCCTGCATCATGGCGAAGTGCAGACTGGTACGCAGGCTGCGTATCGCTTCAATCGCCAGGTCGGTTGGGTTACCCACCGCCAGCAGCTGGCTCTGTTTGTAACGCTTAACGCCTTTGATGGTTTTGACGCTGTCACGGGATTTTTGCCACTCAGACAGCGGAATGCTGGCATAGACGTTGATACCGTTCTCTTCCAGCACCTGCGGGCTTTCGATACCGCGGTTGAACAGCGAACGCAGCAGCACGCCAACGATGGAGAGCATCAGGCCGAGAATAATGCTGCCGAGAATGATCAGCGCTTTCTTCGGCTTCAGCACGCCAGGCTGGGTAATCGCCGGGTCGACGATGCGCACGTCACCCACGGTGCTTGCCTCGGTGATTTTCAGCTCCTGCTGCTTGTTCAGCAGCTGCATGTAAACCTGCTGTCCTGACTCCACGTCGCGGGTCAGACGCACGATCTCCTGCTGCGTTTTCGGCATCGCGGTCACACGGTCATTGAGCTTCGCCTTCTCCTCTTCCAGCGTGCGGCGTTTCTCCAGCAGCGTGCGGTAAGCCGGGTGACGTTTGGTGTAAAGCTTGGAGATCTCCGCCTCTTTGAAGGTCAGCTCGTTGAGCTGCGCGTCAATGTTGACCATCGAATCGAGGACCGATTTCGCCTCCAGCGGCAGGTCGACAGAGTCTTTATCCTGGCGGTAGGCGTTCAGCTTGTTCTCGGCATCATCCAGGCGGGCGCGCACTTCCGGGAGCTGTTTCGACAGGAACGCCAGGCTTTTCGCCGCTTCAGCCGACTTACGCTCAACGTTCTGCTCAAGGTAGTTGCGGGTAATGCTGTTCAGGATGTCGCGGATCTGATCCTTATCTTCCCCGGTAAAGGTCATGCTCAGCACGCCGGTGTCCTTACCGTTTTCGGTGACGGTCAGGTTGTTTTGCAGGTTGTTGATCATCCCCAGCGTGGAGAATTTGGTGACGGTAAACTCCCCGCCCTCCTGGGCGTTGATCGCACTGACCATCATGCTGACGCCGTCTTTGCTCAGCATCTGTCCGACTTCACCGCGCGCGCTAAAGCCCGCGTCGCTGGTCAACTGATACTGTTTCGGGCCAAGCACCGTCAGGGTAAAGGTCTGATCGGCTGCCCCTTTTGGCAGCACGAAGTCAGTGACCTTCACCGTGTCGTTGCTTCTGCCCATCAGCCGATCCCAGCCCGCACCAAAGATTGGGAAGGTATTTTTGGTGACGGAGATATCGAGCCCAAGGTCGTGAACCGTTTTACCCAGCACCAGACGTGACTGGATGAGCTGGATTTCAGCGTCAGAGGCCGGCGGCTTGTTCGCCAGCGCAGAGCCAATGTCCTGCACCAGCGAGTTACCGGTATTCTGCTCGATCTGCACCAGCGCATCGGCGCTGTAGATAGGGGTGGCGAACAGCGTATAGACGACGGCCGCCGCGGCAAACACGGCGGTAATGCCCAGCACCCACCACTTTGCCTCGATAACCGTGCCAACCAGGCGCCCAATATCAATTTCATCACTGCCCGAAGTCGGGGCGGCAGAAGGTTTTGTTTTTTCTGTCATTGTTATCCCTGCTGAGCTTTCAGTGCCTGCGCCCACTGTTGGGCAGACTGGTCAAGTAAGGTGTAAACCGCCTCGAAAGCCTCATGGCTTTTGCGATATGGATCGGGGATTTCACGTTCATTGTCCCAGTGTCCAAACAGCATCACCTTACCGCGCATCTCCGGAGCGATATCGCACAGCGCTTGAATATGGCGTTTTTCCATCGCCAGAATCAGGTCATACTCACGGCACATGCGGCCAGTGACCTGGCGGGCAACATGCCCGTCGAGAGAGAGGTGATGGTCCCGCGCCACGCTCATTGCGCGCTCATCGGCACCTTTACCGACCAGTGCACCCAGCCCTGCCGAATCAACGGTCAGTTCGGGCTGGTAGTGTTTCAACAACCGTTCAGCCGTAGGGGAACGGCAAATGTTCCCCACGCATACCACCAGAATTTTGTTAAACATCGCGGATTACCAGGTATGAATGTCGCGCGCCGTATCCGTCATGTAGCGAACGCCACTGATGGTTGGCAGCAACTGGTTGATCAGACGGTTCCAGCGGGCAACCGGTGCGGTAGTGACATACACCACGTCGTATGGCTGGAGACGGAACTCCGTCGCCATCACCAGAGAGGTCGCATCGGACATATCCAGCTGGTAGATGTTGGCAATCTTGCCTTTCGCGCTGCCCTCACCTTTCAGCGGACGGATCACGAAGATACCGGTCGCGTTAGAGGTCGTCAGATCGATACCCTCAGCATTGCCCAGCGCTTCGGTCAGCGTCATACCGCTGAAGTCCATCTTGAGGGTGCTCTGTTTCTTCACTTCACCCATCACGAAGACTTTAAGATCGTCATTGCGTGGTACATAGAGGATGTCGCCCGGATAAAGCAGGCGGTTCTGGGTCAGATCGCCGTTTTGCATCAGCGCCTGCAGCGAAATGCGCTGCTCTTTCCCGTTGTGGGTCAGTACCACGTTGCGCCAGTCGGCGCCATCGGTTAACCCGCCTGCGGCGTTAATGGCGTCCAGCACGGTCAGAGGAACGTTGGTGATGGCCTGCTGACCAGATTTGTTCACCTGGCCGGAGATATAGGCTTTTTGCGAGCGGAATGCGGCGATATTAACGTCCACCTGCGGATCGGCGATGTACTGCGCTAAGCGGCCGGTAATATCACTGCGGATCTCGGCAAGCGTTTTCCCTGCTACATGGACTTTACCAATGTAGGGATAGAACATGGTGCCATCTGACTGCACCCAGTTACCGGTGTCGCTTGAGCTACGGTACTGGCCCGCTGGCGTGGTCAGTTCGGGGTGATCCCAGACGGTCACGTTAATGACGTCTCCAGGCCCTACGCGATACTGGTAGGAAGCAATTTCCTGGTCCAGTGACATATTTGGCTGGGCAACGTTTGGACGTGGGCGTAATTGTTCGACCAGACGAGGCGTAAGTGGATAAACATTCACCATTTTGTCGAGATCAAAATCGGCATCCTGTTGCTTGATCACATCCTTGCCCATTGTAGACATATTGCTTCCGGGAAAGACCGTGCAACCGCTCATCAAGGTCACAGACACCAATAATGGCATCAATTTCATTTTGGAGTTCATCATTGATTATTTATCACTTTGGCAGAGTAATTATCCTGTGCAATTTAAATACGTGTGAATCTAAAATGCATTAAGAATGTAGCTAATTAAATAAAAATATAAGTGGCATCATTCCTAAAAAAACGCTATTTGGCCAGTCACTGTTGACAACGTAATCATGGCCCACCCACACACATTCAGGCACGCTACCGCCCTTGGCTTCCAGCTACCAATACGCTATAACTCAATGAATTACAGGCAAAAAACCGCAAGAATTTTTTGCTGGTGAAATAAATGAAGCATTCAAAATACGCAGGCACTATTTCGTTAATCGCCCAAAAAAAACATCAATCCTTAACGAGAGATATCCTTTTTTAGGCTAATAATCTTGTAACAGTTAATCCCAAAACAGGCAAGAAAACGGGTTCCGAACGTCAACTTTTAAGAATTTATTTAGAAATGCACTTTATTTTTAAGAATTTCTTTATGTTGACAGCGTTATGATTGAACATCTTTTAATGCGATATTTCTTAATTTTGTTATTTCGGATAAATACAGATTTTCTGGATAAATTAAAACTATTATACCCGCCAGTTTTAATTTAATGATTATTGAGAGAAATCTCATACTGACATTGCATTTTCCCACAGCTTTATCCATGATCGAATTGTGTCATTAGTCATGTTACAGAAGGTATTGCTACTACTATGGAATGGATTGCCGATCCCTCAATCTGGGCCGGGCTGGTTACGCTGGTTGTCATCGAGCTGGTGCTCGGGATTGATAATCTGGTTTTTATCGCCATCCTCGCTGAAAAACTGCCCCCTTCCCAGCGCGATCGCGCGCGCGTAACGGGGCTGCTGCTGGCGATGGTGATGCGCTTACTGCTGCTGGCCTCTATTTCCTGGCTGGTCACGCTCACTCAGCCTCTGTTCTCCATTCACGGTCTGAGCTTTAGCGCCCGCGATCTGATCATGCTCTTCGGCGGGCTATTCCTGCTGTTCAAAGCCACCGTGGAGCTCAACGAGCGGCTGGAAGGCAAAGACAGCGAGAACCCGACCCAGCGCCGCGGAGCAAAATTCTGGCCGGTGGTCGCGCAAATCGTGGTGCTGGATGCGGTCTTCTCCCTGGACTCGGTGATCACCGCCGTCGGGATGGTGGACCACCTTGCGGTGATGATGGCCGCGGTCATTATTGCCATCACGCTGATGGTCATGGCCAGCAAGGCACTGACCCGCTTCGTGAACAGTCACCCGACCATCGTTATCCTTTGCCTGAGCTTCCTGCTGATGATTGGCTTCAGCCTGGTGGCCGACGGTTTTGGCTTCCATATTCCGAAAGGCTACCTGTATGCCGCCATCGGGTTCTCCGTCATGATTGAAGCGCTTAACCAGCTGGCGATATTCAACCGCCGTCGCTTCCTTTCCGCCAATCAGACTCTGCGTCAGCGCACAGCCGACACGGTCATGCGTCTGTTAAGCGGCAAGAAAGAGGATGCGGAGCTGGACGCCGAATCCTCCGCCATGCTGGCCGACCACAGCGACGGGCAGATCTTTGACCCGCAGGAACGACGGATGATTGAGCGAGTGCTCAATCTGAACCAGCGTACGGTCAGCAGCATTATGACGTCGCGGCATGACATTGAGCATATTGACCTGACGGCCCCGGAAGCGCACGTTCGCGCCCTGCTGGATAAAAACCAGCACACCCGCGTGGTGGTGACCGGCGGGGAAGCGGAAGAGGAGCTGCTGGGCGTGGTACACGTCATTGATCTGCTCCAGCAGCAGCTCCACGGTGAGCCGCTCAATCTCCGCGCCCTGGTTCGCCAGCCGCTGGTCTTCCCGGAGGGGCTGCCGTTGCTTTCCGCCCTTGAGCAATTCCGTAACGCGCGCACCCACTTTGCCTTTGTGGTGGATGAGTTTGGTTCGGTGGAAGGGCTGGTCACGCTCAGCGACGTGATGGAAACCATTGCCGGTAATCTGCCAAACGAGGTGGATGAGATTGACGCCCGCCACGACATTCAGAAAAACGCCGACGGCTCGTGGACGGCTAACGGCCATATGCCGCTGGAAGACCTGGTGCAGTATGTGCCGCTGCCGCTGGATGATAAACGGGAATACCACACCATTGCCGGTCTGCTGATGGAGTATTTGCAGCGTATCCCACAGCAGGGGGAAGAGGTTCAGGTCGGCGACTATCGGCTTAAAACGCTCCAGATTGAAAACCATCGCGTGCAGAAGGTTCAGCTGATACCGCTGCGGGAAGAGGAAGAACTGGATTTTGAGGTGTAAAAAAGCCGGGTGGCGCAACGGCGTCAGGCTTTTGTAGGCCGGGTAAGGCGAAGCCGCCCCCCCCCGGCGCAACAGGCATCAAAGCTTATCCAGCAGCTTCTTCACATCCTTGCCGTCCTGTGAATCTTTATTACGATCCGCCCAGCCGCTGAGTCGACGTTTCGCTTCATCCTGCAGATGCTTACGCAGGATCTGATCCACCTGCAGACTGTAATTCAGGGCCTGCCATTTGCCGTATACGGTCAGCGGGACCGGCGTCTGTTTCAGGAAGTCGATGAGCTTGCTTTCCCCCTGCCAGCCGGAAAGTACCCGCACGTTAAAGCGCGTGTCCGCCGTCTCTTTGACCAGATCCAGCTTACCCTCGCCCGTTACTGATAAGAGTGAAGAGGTACCCTGCATTCCGTCGAGAGAGAGTTGTCCGTTGTTCAGCGTCAGGTCCGTGGTGAAGCTGTCGAGGCGCGTGGCACTGTCGTAGTTCTCCTGGGCCTTCACATCGCTGCTGCGCTCTACCGCCTGCTGCACCAGCTGCTGGAAGTTAAGCCCTTCCATACGGGAGTTTTTCAGATCAAGATGCGCCTGCCCTTGCCACTCGCGGCGGAAAGCATCGGCATCAATTTTCGTGCCGGAGAAATCCCCCGCCAGCGTCAACTGCCCCGTCAGAGAGATCGGGTAGTTAAACGCGGTCAGGATGGTCCCTATCTCAACGTTATCGAGACGCGGCTGGAATTCGGCGCTGGCAACGTCTTTACGGACATCCAGCGTGCCGGGCAGTGAGAGGTGTCCTGCACCCATCTTGCCGCTCAGTTCGGAGATCACCAGCAAACCGTTATGGTTAAACATCTGGCTGCTCACGTCGGTAAAGTCCATGCCGCGCCAGCGCAGGCTGGTGGCTTTCAGCAGAATATCCGCCGTGAATCCGCGCAGAGCGTTATAGTCAGGTTGATCGAGATTCGACGAAATAACCGGACGTGATACCGGTGCCTGGCTTTGCCCCGTCTGCGTCGCCTCGCTGTCCGTGGCGCTGGCTGGCAGAGGTGGCAACAGGTTTTCCAGGTTGAGTTTGTCAAATTGCAGATTCAGCACCCACTTCGGCTTCTCTTCAAAGGTGACGCTCGCCTGCCCCTTCAGGCTACTGTCGTTTGCCTGCAGGTTGAGATTATCCAGCTCCAGCTGTTTTTGTTCCTCACGCCACACGGCCTGCAGCGTCCCCTGACCGGCGATCCCCTGGGTGGGCAGATTGGCCCCCGTCAGCTGCCAGTTGAGCTGCTGGATGTTCGCCGTGAGCTGATGCGGATAGTCTGACGCATTCACTTTAGCATTCAACGACAGCGTCAAATCCCGCTGATCGCGGTTCACGCGCCCGCTGAATTCCACCGATGCAAGATGGTGCTCATCCTGTTCCATCTGCAGATTAATGTTGCGAACGGTGACCAGCTCTTCGTGCTCATGCTGGAAAACCAGCACGCTATCGGCCACTTTCAGTTTGCCAATATCAAAGGACCAGCCAGTATCAGACGGTTCATCAGGCAGGGTATTTTCACGCGGTGCCACCGGCGCGTTGGCATCACGGACAGCTTCAGTTTGCGGGGTGAGCTGAATCACCGCGCCTTTCAGCATCACCTGATTCACCTGCAGCTGATGGGAAATGAGCGGGATCAGCGCCACATCAAGGCGCATGTTGTCTGCGGACACCAGCGGCTGGGACGCCCCCGGCGCCGTGAGCGACATGCGGCCAGAGAGAATGCTGAGCTGCGGCCAGACGTGCCAGCGCAGCGGCCCGTCCAGCTTCAGTTGATAACCACTGCGTGCCTCAACCTGCCGCACCATATACGCGCGGAAGTCATTAGGGTTAACCAGCAGAACCAACGCCGAAAGGCCAGCCACCAGCACCACCAGCAAAATCATCAGCGTTGTCAGAACTCTTCTCATGGCATCCTCAATGGACTAACGATCAGTCTTTATCAATACGGCTGGCAACCGCACCCTGCTGGTCGCGATATTTTGCGTCCTGACGGCGGTTATACGGCCTGTCTGCCGGGCCTGACAGCGGTTCAAAACTTAACGCGCCGATCATCATCCCCGGACGAAGCGCCAGCGGCAATTTACCGGCATTGAAGAATTCCAGCACAATACGGCCCGACCAGCCTGGATCGATACGGTGCGCGGTCACGTGTACCATCAGTCCCAGTCGCGCCAGCGAAGAACGGCCGTCAAGCCAGCCGACGAGGTCCGCAGGCAGGGTGACGGATTCAAACGTTACCGCCAGCGCCAGTTCACCCGGATGCAGATAAAAGGCTTCGCCATCTTCGATTACGATTTCGTCACTCATCACGCGATCGAGCGCGGCGCTGACTTCGTCCTTCGGTCCGCTGAGGTCAATGAACGGTGCGGTATGGCCGCTAAAGGTGCGGAATTTATTCCCCAACCGGACATCGACGGTCACCCCATTGATACGCTCAACAGGTGGACGTGGGGTAATAGACAAACGGCCTTCATCCAGCCAGGCTTCAATATCGCGATCACAAAGACGCATGCCTTTTTCTCCTTTCATGCATCGTACCCTGAGCCGGTAAGCGCTCAGGGTAAAACCAGGTTATCTCTGAACGGTACACAATTCACGCGGCTTATTCAAAAAACTGGCTGATTTTCGCTTTTAAGATATCGATCGCGATGCGGTTTTTACCCCCGCGCGGCACGATGATATCGGCGTATTGTTTGGAGGGCTCAATAAACTGCAGGAACATCGGGCGGACCGTTTTCTGGTATTGCGCCATCACGGAGTCCATTGAGCGGCCACGTTCATTAACGTCACGCTTGATGCGGCGCATCAGGCAAATATCCAGCGGGGTATCGACGAAAATCGAGAAGTTCATGGATTCACGCAGGCGGGCGTCGGTCAGCAGCAGGATGCCTTCAAGGATAATGACCTTTTTCGGCTCGATGCGGATCGTTTCCTGGGTGCGGGTATGTTCTACGTAACTGTAAACGGGCAGTTCGATCGCCTGGCCGCTCTTAAGCGCTTCTAAATGCTGGAACAGCAGGCTGTGATCCATCGCATTTGGGTGGTCATAGTTCGTTTTAACGCGCTCTTCCATCGACAGATGGGATTGATCTTTGTAATAGCTGTCTTCGGGAATGACGCCGATATGCTCATCACCTACTTGTTCACGCAGTTCGCGATAAAGCGTACTGGCAATTAGACTTTTACCTGAAGCCGATGCGCCGGCGATGCCTATAATGACGCACTGATGAGACTTATCAGTCATAAATTTAGCGACCTGATTAACCTGGATGTAAAGGAAGGACGACGCCGGAGCGTCAAACGCGGCAATTATAGGGATTTCGCGGGCGTGATACCAGTCGAATACTCAGGTTCTGCGAGACTGACCGAAAAGTGACGAGTTATTCCCTGAATGAAATTTAAATGCGCATTTTTTCGCCGCTTACCCGATTTTTTTCACGGAGTAAGTATTTAATAAGTCTGTGTTGTCAAATTCTGAGCGGTCACCATATGAATTGTAAATTGTTTGTACTAGCATAAACCAAATTATCAAATTCACGCGTTCGGACATCTTCTTCCCTGACGGCATGGCGTCTCTGGATAAAGCGGTAATGAATAAACAATACCAGCGGGTTTTGGTGACCACCCCACATCCTTTATTACGACTTGTCTGTCTGGGCCTGGTCACCTTTATCTTTACCTTATTTTCGCTGGAGCTCACCCGCTTCGGCACCCTGCTGGCCCCGCTCTGGTTTCCCACCGCCATTATGATGGTGGCGTTTTACCGCCATGCCGGAAAAATGTGGCCGGGCATTGCCCTGGCCTGTTCGTTCGGCAATATTCTGGCCTCATGGATGCTGTTCTCCTGGGGGTCGGTCAGCCTCATCTACCCTGCCGTCAACGTCATTGAGGCCGTTATCGGCGCGCTGTTCCTGCGTAAATGGCTCCCGTGGTACAACCCGCTGCAGAATCTGAACGACTGGATCCGCGTGGCCATCGGCAGCGCGCTGGTGCCGCCACTGATGGGCGGCATTCTGGTGTCTCTGCTGGCACCCGGCTCTGAGCCCCTGCGTAATTTCTTCGTCTGGGTGTTGTCAGAAGCCATTGGCGCACTGGCACTGGTGCCACTGGGGCTGTTATTTAAGCCGCATTATCTGCTGCGCCACCGTGACCCGCGATTGCTGCTGGAAACGCTGACCACGCTGGCCGTGACGTTAGCCCTCAGTTGGGCAGCCATCACCTGGCTGCCGTGGCCCTTCACCTGCGTGATCGTTCTGCTGATGTGGAGCGCCGTGCGCCTGCCGCGGATGGAAGCGTTCATGGTGTTTCTGGTCACCGTGATGGTGGTGTCGCTGATGATTGCCCGCAATCCTCTGGCGCTGACCACCCAGCACGCCGGGCCGATGCTGAACGCCCCCTGGCTGCCGTTCCTGATGCTGCTCCTGCCCGCTAACGTGATGACCATGGTGATGTACGCCTTCCGCGCCGAACGCAAACATATCACCGAAAGCGAAGAGCGCTTTCGTAACGCGATGGAATATTCCGCCATCGGCATGGCGCTGGTCAGCATTGAAGGCAAATGGCTTCAGGCTAACAAGGCGCTGTGCAATTTCCTCGGCTACAGCCAGACGGAGCTTCAGTCGCTGACCTTCCAGCAGCTCACCTGGCCAGAAGATCTGAATACCGACCTCGAGCAGCTCGAACAGCTGGTCAACGGCGAGATCAATACCTACTCCCTCGAAAAGCGCTATTACACCCGCGACGGGGAAGTGGTCTGGGCGCTTCTTGCCGTCTCCGTGGTGCGCCATGCCGACGGCTCGCCGCTCTATTTTATTGCCCAGATTGAAGACATTAACGACCTGAAGCAGACCGAGTGGGTCAATAAGCGCCTGATGGAGCGCATTACGCTGGCTAACGAAGCCGGGGGCATCGGCATCTGGGAGTGGGATCTTGAACCCGACATTATCAGCTGGGATAAGCGGATGTTTGAGCTTTATGAAATACCGCCGCACATCAAGCCCACCTGGCAGCTCTGGCACGACACGATGCTGCCGGAGGATCGCGTCCACGCCGAGCAGGTGCTGCGGGACTCCCTGATTTCCCGCCTGCCGTTTAAGCTCGAATTCCGCATCCGCGTGAAGGAAGGCGTGCGTCATATTCGCTCCCTGGCGAACCGGGTGCTCAATAAGCAGGGGGAAGTTGAACGGCTGCTCGGCATCAACATGGACATGACCGAGGTTAAGCAGCTTAACGAGGCCCTCTTCCAGGAAAAAGAGCGTCTGCACATTACCCTCGACTCCATCGGTGAAGCGGTGCTGTGCACCGATATCAACATGAACGTCACCTTTATGAACCCGGTCGCGGAGAAAATGAGCGGCTGGCTGCAGACCGAGGCTATCGGCCAGCCGATCCTGAAGGTGTTACACATTACCTTCGGTGAAAAAGGGCCGCTGATGGAGAATATTCACAGCGGCGATATGTCCCGTTCCGATATCGATCAGGATGTGGTGCTGAACTGCCGTACCGGCGGCAATTATGATATCCACTACAGCATTACGCCGCTCAGCACGCTGGATGGACAGAATATTGGCTCGGTGATCGTCATTCAGGACGTCACCGAGTCGCGCAAAATGCTGCGCCAGCTAAGCTACAGCGCCTCCCACGATGCCCTGACCCATCTGGCAAACCGGGTCAGCTTCGAAAACCATCTCAAACGGCTCTTGCAGACCGTTCGCGAAACGCGCCAGCGCCATGCCCTGGTGTTTATCGACCTCGATCGCTTCAAAGCCGTCAACGACACGGCTGGCCACGCCGCGGGTGATGCCCTGCTGCGGGAACTGGCTTCCCTGATGTTGACCATGCTCCGCTCCAGCGACGTGCTGGCGCGTCTGGGCGGGGACGAGTTCGGGTTACTGTTACCGGACTGCAACCTGGAAAGCGCGCGCTATATCGCCGGTCGCCTGATTCATGCCATCAACGACTATCACTTTATGTGGGAAGGCCGCCTGCACCGGATCGGCGCCAGCGCCGGCATCACGCTGATTGATGAAAATAACCATCAGGCGTCGGAAATCATGTCGCAGGCGGACATTGCCTGTTACGCCTCAAAAAACAGCGGGCGTGGCATGGTGACGGTGTATGAACCCCAGCAGGAGCGGGATCACCACACGCGCAGCATGATGTCGCTTGATGAACAGTGGCACATGATTAAAGACAATCATCTGATGATGATTGCCCGCAGCGTCGCCTCCCCGCGCATCCCGGAGAGCAGTAATTTCTGGCTGCTGTCGTTACGCCTGTGGACCAGCCAGGGCGAAGTTCAGGAAGAGCATGCCTTCCGCTCGGGTCTGGCCGAGCCTGAGCTTCTGCACGCCCTCGACAGACGGATCTTTAGCGAGTTTTTCCGCACCTATGCCACCCAGATCGCCAGTAAAGGCATGGGCGTGGCGCTGCCGCTCTCGGAGGCCGGTTTAGCCAGCGTGACGCTGGTCGATGAACTGCTCGATCTGCTGGATAAAAGCCCGATGCCGGGCCGTCTGCTGCATCTGGTTATCTCTGCCGATGTGGTGTGCAACCCGGATAAGAACCTGCACAGGGGTCTGCAAAAGCTTCGCCAGGCGGGCTGCCGCGTGATCTTCAGCCAGGTGGGACGCGACATGAACGTCTTTACCCACCTGACCGCGAATATGGCCGACTATCTGATGCTGGATGCAGAGGTGGTAACCAACGTGTATGGCAATCTGATGGATGAGATGATGGTGACCATTGTTCAGGGCCACGCCCAGCGTGTGGGAATGAAAACTATCGCGGGCCCCTGTAACCAGCCCATCATGATGGATACGCTCTCCGGCATCGGCATCGATTTTATCTTTGGTGACACCATCGCCGAGCCGCAGCCATTAGATCTTCTGCTCAACACCAGCTATTTCGCCATCAACTGACGGTGCCCAGCCGTCGGTATACCAGATGTGCAGCAGCGCGTAGGAGCGCCACGGCTTCCAGCGTTCGGCATAACGACGAATTTGCGCGGGCGTCATTCCGGCGAAGCGCTGTTTAATCAGGTAATCATCCGGCAGAAACACATCTTTCGCCTGCCAGCCGCGCAGGGCCAGATAATTTGCCGTCCAGCGCCCTATCCCCGGCCGCTGCTGTAACGCCTTCATCCCCTCTTCTGTATTCGCGGGCGGGGAAAGCGGAAACGTTCCGTCGATAACCGACTGCGCCAGATGAATCAGCGACTCCGCGCGCTTTAGCGGCATGCCCAACGCCTTCAGCGCCAGCGGGTCCGCTGCCGCCAGCGCCTGCGGCGTGGGGAAGCAGAGATAGCCCGGACAGTCCGCCACCGGTTCGCCACAGAGCGCCACCACGCGTGACGCCAGCTTCGCCGCCATCGCCACGCTCACCAGCTGCCCGAGGATCGCCCGGACGCCCTGCTCGTACGCATCCATCGCCCCCGGTAAACGCAAGCCTGGCCTTGCAGCACCGAGTTCACCCAGCGTTTCTGCTATTTGCTGCGGGTTACAGCGGAGATCGAACAGGCGTTCGATGCGTTCAAGACACGCCTGCGCAACCGGAATTAACCCCGGGCTGAGGGTCACGGTCAGCGTATGTGTTGCGAGATCCGGCGTCACGCGGAAAATCCCCTGATGCCCCTCGCAGGCAAAACTGCGCTCATAGTAATCGTTGGTGACGGTTTCAATGCCCGTTACCGCGCGCGCGCCAAGAAAACCAAACATCCACTGCCAGTCATAAGGGGGAAGCCAGGTGAGGGTATACATCGTTGCTCCTTTTTTAGTGTTATCAGCATAAACGTAAAGACCCTGTTTTGCCTTGCTTTCATATTCCTGTTGTCGCCATGCAGACATTTCGTTAAAGTCTCGCCCCTTCTCACCGGCATGGGGATTCATCGTGTTTATTGGATTTGACTACGGTACGGCAAACTGCTCGGTTGCGATTATGCAAGACGGGCAGCCACGGCTCCTGAAGATGGAAAAAGAGAGCACGCTGCTGCCGTCTATGCTCTGCGCACCGACGCGTGAAGCGGTGAGCGAGTGGCTGTTCCGCCACCATCAGGTTCCGGCCACGGCGGCGGAGACCCAGGCGCTGCTGCGCCGGGCGGTCAGCTTTAACCGCGAGGAGGACATCGACGTTACGCCCTCCAGCGTGCAGTTCGGCCTCGCCTCGCTCGGGCACTACATTGAAGACCCCGAAGAGGTCTACTTCGTTAAGTCGCCAAAATCCTTCCTCGGCGCCAGCGGCCTGAAGCCGCAGCAGGTCGCGCTGTTCGAAGACCTGGTGTGCGCGATGATGCTGCACATCCGCAACCAGGCGCAGACGCAGGTCTCCGATGCGATTACCCAGGCGGTGATTGGCCGCCCGATCAACTTCCAGGGGCTGGGCGGCGACGAGGCCAACCAGCAGGCGCAGGGGATCCTGGAGCGCGCGGCGCACCGCGCAGGCTTCCGCGACGTGGTATTCCAGTATGAGCCGGTTGCCGCAGGGCTGGACTTCGAAGCCACGCTGACGGAAGAGAAGCGCGTACTGGTCGTGGATATCGGCGGGGGCACGACGGACTGCTCGCTGCTGCTGATGGGGCCGCAGTGGCATCGCCGTCGCGATCGTGAAAACAGCCTGCTCGGGCACAGCGGCTGCCGCGTGGGCGGTAACGATCTGGATATCGCCCTGGCCTTCAAGAGCCTGATGCCGCTGCTCGGCATGGGGGGGCAAACCGAAAAAGGCATCGCCCTGCCGATCCTGCCGTGGTGGAACGCGATTGCCATCAACGACGTGCCTGCGCAGAGTGATTTTTACAGCACCGCCAACGGCCGCTTCCTTAACGATCTGGTGCGCGATGCCCAGGACGGCGAAAAGGTCGCCCTGCTCTATAAAGTGTGGCGTCAGCGTCTGAGCTACCGCGTGGTGCGTACGGCGGAAGAGAGCAAAATCGCCCTGTCCGACCGCGCTGAACATGCGGTCTCCCTGCCGTTTATCAGTGACGAACTGGCCACTGCCATTTCGCAGGACGGGCTGGAGACGGCGCTTGCCCAGCCGCTGCAGCGCATTCTGGAACAGGTGCAGCTCGCGCTGGAGAACGGCAAAGAGAAGCCGGACGTCATCTACCTGACCGGCGGTAGCGCTCGTTCACCGCTGATCAAGAAAGCGCTGGCCGAACAGCTGCCGGGCATTCCAGTTGCGGGTGGCGATGACTTTGGCTCCGTTACCGCAGGGCTGGCGCGCTGGGCGCAGGTGATGTTTAGCTAGTGCGGTTGTGCCGGGTGGCGGCTTCGCCTTACCCGGCCTACAAAACGTGTGTTGTTGTGGTGCGGTCTGGTGCCCTCTCCCACAAAACACCAAAACGGCAACATCCGTTGCCGTCCGCATTTACCTTGTAGGCCGGGTAAGCGAAGCGTCACCCGGCAACACTCAGACAATTCCCGACAGTCTTCCATATTTCCTCCATTTTTCCGCTGTGTTGCCTGACTAAACTAGTATCATTCCCCGAAGTATTCAGGATGAGAACGTATAACGATGAAAGGCAGTAACAAATCCCGCTGGGCAATAGCCGCTGGCATCATTGTGGTGGCCCTTGCCGCCGCCTGGTACTGGCACAGTCAATCCGCGAACACCGCCGCACCGGCCGGCGCCACCAGCCAGACCCAGCGCCCAACGGGTGGAAGTCGTCACGGCATGCGCGGCGGCGCGCTGGCGCCGGTTCAGGCGGCGACGGCGGTGAATAAAGCCGTTCCTCGCTATCTCACCGGTCTCGGGACCATTACCGCTGCCAACACCGCCACGGTGCGCAGCCGCGTCGACGGCCAGCTCATCGCGATCCACTTCCAGGAAGGTCAGCAGGTCAAGGCTGGCGACCTGCTGGCGGAAATCGACCCGAGCCAGTTTAAGGTCGCCCTTGCCCAGGCGCAGGGACAGCTCGCGAAAGACAACGCGACCCTCGCCAACGCCCGGCGCGATTTAGTCCGCTACCAGCAGCTGGTGAAAACAAACCTGGTGTCCCGTCAGGAGCTGGATACCCAGCAGTCGCTGGTCAGTGAAACGCAGGGCACGATCAAAGCGGACGAAGCCGCGGTGGCCAGCGCCCAGCTGCAGCTGGACTGGAGCCGCATCACCGCGCCGATTGACGGACGCGTCGGCCTGAAGCAGGTCGATATCGGCAACCAAATCTCCAGCGGCGATACCACGGGCATCGTGGTGATCACCCAGACCCACCCGATTGATTTAGTCTTTACCCTGCCGGAAAGCGATATCGCGACCGTCATGCAGGCGCAAAAAGCCGGTAAAGGCCTGGTGGTGGAAGCCTGGGACCGCACCAACACGCAGAAGCTGAGTGAAGGGTCCCTGCTCAGTCTGGATAACCAGATCGACACCACCACCGGCACCATCAAGCTGAAGGCGCGCTTTAATAACCAGGACGATGCCCTCTTCCCGAACCAGTTCGTCAATGCACGTATGCTGGTCGCGACCGAAGAGAACGCGGTGGTGATCCCCACCGCTGCGCTGCAGATGGGTAATGAAGGCAACTTTGTCTGGGTGCTTAACAGCGACAATAAGGTCAGCAAGCACCTCGTAAAAACCGGAATTCAGGACAGCCAGACGGTGGTCATCAGCGCCGGGCTTTCCGCAGGCGACCGCGTGGTCACCGACGGCATTGACCGTCTGACCGAAGGGGCCAAAGTGGAAGTGGTTGAGCCGGCGAAACAGGGAGCGACCTCCTGATGCAGGTGCTGCCGCCGGGCTCCACAGGTGGGCCGTCACGCCTGTTTATCCTCCGTCCTGTCGCCACCACGCTGCTGATGGTGGCGATCCTGCTCGCCGGGATTATCGGCTATCGCTTCCTGCCGGTCTCGGCGCTGCCCGAGGTGGACTATCCCACCATTCAGGTGGTGACGCTCTATCCCGGCGCCAGCCCGGATGTCGTGACGTCCGCCATCACCGCCCCGCTGGAGCGCCAGTTCGGCCAGATGTCGGGGCTAAAACAGATGTCCTCCCAGAGTTCCGGCGGGGCATCCGTGGTGACGCTGCAGTTCCAGCTGACGCTGTCGCTGGACGTCGCCGAGCAGGAGGTGCAGGCCGCCATCAACGCCGCCACCAACCTGCTGCCGTCAGACCTGCCTAACCCGCCGGTCTACAGCAAGGTGAACCCGGCGGATCCGCCGATCATGACGCTGGCCGTCACGTCCTCCGCCATGCCAATGACCCAGGTCGAAGACATGGTCGAAACGCGCGTGGCGCAGAAAATTTCTCAGGTCTCCGGCGTCGGCCTCGTCACCCTGGCGGGCGGACAGCGCCCGGCGGTGCGCGTCAAGCTTAACGCGCAGGCCATCGCCGCGCTGGGCCTCACCAGCGAAACCATCCGCAGCGCCATCAGCAATGCCAACGTCAACTCGGCGAAGGGCTCGCTGGACGGCCCAACCCGCGCCGTCACGCTCTCGGCCAACGACCAGATGCAGTCCGCCGACGAATATCGTCAGCTGATTATCGCCTACCAGAACGGCGCGCCGGTGCGTCTGGGCGACGTGGCAACCGTAGAACAAGGCGCGGAGAACAGCTGGCTGGGAGCCTGGGCCAACAAGCAGCAGGCGATCGTGATGAACGTGCAGCGCCAGCCGGGCGCTAACATCATCGAAACCGCCGACAGCATCCGCACCATGCTGCCGCAGCTGATCGAAAGCCTGCCGAAGTCGGTCAGCGTGAAGGTGCTTTCCGACCGTACCACCAACATTCGCGCGTCGGTCACCGACACCCAGTTTGAGCTGATGCTGGCGATTGCGCTGGTGGTGATGATCATTTATCTGTTCCTGCGCAACGTTCCGGCGACCATTATTCCCGCCGTCGCCGTACCGCTCTCGCTGGTCGGCACCTTTGCGGTGATGGTGTTCCTCGATTTTTCGATCAACAACCTGACGTTGATGGCGCTCACCATCGCCACCGGGTTCGTGGTGGACGATGCCATCGTCGTCATCGAGAACATCTCGCGCTATATCGAGAAAGGCGAAAAACCGCTGGCCGCCGCGCTGAAGGGCGCAGGTGAAATCGGCTTTACCATTATCTCGCTGACCTTCTCGCTGATTGCGGTGCTGATCCCGCTGCTGTTTATGGGCGATATCGTTGGGCGTCTGTTCCGCGAGTTTGCCGTGACGCTGGCGGTCGCCATTCTGATCTCCGCCGTGGTGTCGCTGACCCTGACGCCGATGATGTGCGCCCGGATGCTGAGCCATGAGTCCCTGCGCAAGCAAAACCGCTTCTCGCGCGCCTCCGAGCGCATGTTCGAGCGCATTATTGCCGCCTACGGTCGCGTGCTGGCGAAAGTCCTCAACCACCCTTGGGCCACGCTCGGCGTGGCGCTCGGCACGCTAGCGCTCAGCGTGATGCTGTGGATTTTCATTCCGAAAGGCTTCTTCCCGATCCAGGACAACGGCATTATTCAGGGCACGCTTCAGGCCCCACAGTCGGTCTCTTTTGCCAATATGGCGCAGCGCCAGCAGCAGGTATCTGACATCATCATGAAGGATCCGGCGGTAGAGAGCCTGACAGCTTACGTCGGCGTGGATGGCACCAATCCGTCGCTCAACAGCGCGCGTCTGCAGATCAACCTCAAGCCGCTGGATGAGCGTGACGATCGCGTCAACGCCGTCATTGAGCGGCTGCAAAACGCCGTGGCCCGCGTGCCGGGCGTTGAGCTGTACCTGCAGCCGATTCAGGATTTGACCATCGATACCCAGGTCAGCCGCACGCAGTACCAGTTCACGCTGCAGGCCACCACGCTGGATGCCCTCAGCACCTGGGTACCGCAGCTGGTGAACAAGCTTAACACCCTGCCGCAGCTCGCCGACGTCAGCAGCGACTGGCAGGACAAAGGGCTGGCAGCGTACGTGAACGTCAACCGCGACGCCGCCAGCCGCCTCGGCATTACCATGGCGGACGTGGATAACGCCCTGTACAACGCCTTCGGTCAGCGCCTGATCTCCACCATCTACACCCAGGCGAACCAGTACCGCGTGGTGCTGGAGCACAACACCGACAACACGCCCGGCCTGGCGGGGCTGGACTCGGTGCGCCTGACCAGCAAAGACGGCGGCATTGTGCCGCTGAGCGCTATCGCCACGGTGGAAGAACGCTATACCCCGCTGTCGATTAACCATCTGGATCAGTTCCCGTCCACCACCATCTCCTTTAACGTGCCGGACAACTATTCTCTGGGCGAAGCGGTGGAGGCCATTCAGGCGGCGGAAAAAGCGGTAAGCTTCCCGGCTGATATTCAGACCCAGTTCCAGGGCAGCACCCTGGCGTTCCAGGCCGCGCTGGGTAACACCATCTGGCTGATCGTGGCGGCGGTCGTGGCGATGTACATCGTGCTCGGCGTGCTGTACGAGAGCTTTATCCACCCGATCACCATCCTCTCTACCCTGCCGACGGCGGGCGTGGGGGCACTGCTGGCATTAATGCTGGCGGGCAGCGAGCTGGACGTGATTGCCATCATCGGTATCATCCTGCTCATCGGGATCGTGAACAAAAACGCCATCATGATGATCGACTTCGCCCTGGCCGCCGAGCGCGAGCAGGGCATGTCGCCGCGCGATGCGATTTTCCAGGCCTGCCTGCTGCGTTTTCGCCCCATCCTGATGACCACGCTGGCCGCCCTGCTGGGCGCGCTGCCGCTGATGCTCAGCACGGGCGTCGGCGCGGAGCTGCGCCGTCCGCTGGGTATCGGCATGGTCGGCGGTCTGCTGGTGAGCCAGGTGCTGACCCTGTTCACCACGCCGGTGATCTACCTGCTGTTTGACCGCCTGGCGCTGTGGACCAAAAGCCGCTTCCCGAAACGTGAAGAGGAGGCATAAGTGAAGTTTTTCGCCCTCTTCATTTATCGCCCGGTGGCGACGATTTTAATCTCGCTCGCCATTACCCTCTGCGGCGTGCTGGGCTTCCGGCTGCTGCCGGTGGCCCCCCTGCCGCAGGTGGACTTCCCGGTGATCATGGTCAGCGCCTCGCTGCCGGGCGCCTCGCCGGAAACCATGGCCTCGTCTGTTGCCACGCCGCTGGAGCGTTCGCTCGGGCGGATTGCGGGGGTCAACGAGATGACCTCCAGCAGCTCGCTGGGCAGCACGCGCATTATTCTGGAATTCAGCTTCGACCGGGATATCAACGGCGCGGCGCGCGACGTGCAGGCGGCCATCAACGCCGCACAGAGCCTGCTGCCGAGCGGGATGCCGAGCCGTCCGACCTACCGCAAGGCCAATCCGTCCGACGCGCCGATCATGATCCTGACGCTGACCTCGGATACGTACTCGCAGGGGCAGCTGTACGATTTTGCGTCTACCCAGCTGGCGCAGACCATCTCTCAAATTAACGGCGTCGGGGACGTGAGCGTCGGCGGGAGTTCCCTGCCCGCGGTGCGCGTGGGGTTAAACCCGCAGGCGCTGTTCAACCAGGGCGTGTCGCTGGACGACGTGCGCTCCGCCATCAGCAACGCCAACGTGCGCAAACCGCAGGGGGCGATAGAGGACAACAGCCACCGCTGGCAGATCCACACCAACGACGAGCTGAAAACCGCGGCGGAATATCAGCCGCTCATTATTCACTACAACAACGGCGCGGCGGTGCGCTTAAGCGACGTGGCCAGCGTCACCGACTCGGTGCAGGACGTACGCAACGCCGGGATGACCAACGCCAAGCCGGCGATTCTGCTGATGATCCGCAAGCTGCCGGAAGCGAACATTATCGAGACGGTGAACAGCATTCGCGCCCGTCTCCCGGAGCTGCAGGAGACCATCCCGGCAGCAATCGATCTGCAAATTGCTCAGGATCGCTCCCCGACCATTCGCGCCTCGCTGGAAGAGGTGGAGCAAACGCTGGTGATCTCCGTCGCGCTGGTGATCCTGGTGGTCTTCCTGTTCCTGCGATCCGGCCGCGCGACGCTGATCCCGGCGGTGGCCGTGCCGGTCTCGCTGATCGGCACCTTTGCCGCCATGTATCTGTGCGGGTTTAGCCTCAACAACCTGTCGCTGATGGCCCTGACGATTGCCACCGGCTTCGTGGTGGATGACGCCATCGTGGTGCTGGAAAACATTTCCCGCCATCTGGAAGCGGGCGTGAAACCGCTGCAGGCCGCGCTGCAGGGCACGCGCGAGGTGGGCTTTACGGTGCTCTCCATGAGCCTGTCGCTGGTGGCGGTCTTTCTGCCGCTGCTGCTGATGGGCGGGCTGCCGGGCAGGCTGCTGCGCGAGTTTGCCGTCACGCTGTCGGTTGCCATTGGCATTTCGCTGGTCATCTCCTTAACGCTGACGCCGATGATGTGCGGCTGGATGCTCAAGCGCAGCAAGCCGCACTCGCAGCCGCGCCGCAAAGGCTTTGGCCGCGTGCTGATGGCGATGCAGGAGGGCTACGGCAAATCGCTGAAGTGGGTGCTGAACCACACAAGGCTGGTCGGTCTGGTGCTGATCGGCACCATCGTGCTCAACGTGTGGCTGTATATTTCCATCCCGAAAACCTTTTTCCCGGAGCAGGATACCGGCGTGCTGATGGGCGGCATTCAGGCGGACCAGAGCATTTCCTTCCAGGCGATGCGCGGCAAGCTGCAGGACTTTATGAAGATCATTCGTGAAGACAAAGCCGTGGATAACGTCACTGGCTTTACCGGCGGGTCGCGCGTCAATAGCGGGATGATGTTTATTACCCTCAAACCGCGCGGCGAGCGCAACGAAACCGCCCAGCAGGTGATTGACCGCCTGCGGGTGAAGCTCGCCAAAGAGCCGGGGGCAAACCTGTTTTTGATGGCCGTTCAGGATATCCGCGTCGGTGGGCGACAGGCGAACGCCAGCTATCAGTACACATTACTCTCGGACGATTTGGCCGCCCTGCGCGAGTGGGAGCCGAAGATCTGCAAGGCGCTGGCCGCCCTTCCCCAACTGGCGGACGTAAACTCCGATCAGCAGGACAACGGCGCCGAGATGGCCCTGACCTACAACCGTGAAACCATGTCACGGCTGGGCATCAACGTAGAAGCCGCCAACAGCCTGCTGAATAACGCCTTCGGCCAGCGCGAGATCTCCACCATCTACCAGCCGATGAACCAGTATAAGGTGGTGATGGAGGTTGACCCGCGCTACACCCAGGACATCAGCGCCCTGGACAAAATGTTTGTGATTAACAACGACGGCAAGGCGATTCCGCTCTCGTACTTTGCCAGCTGGCAGCCCGCCAACGCGCCGCTGTCGGTGAACCACCAGGGGCTGTCGGCGGCGTCGACCATCTCCTTTAACCTGCCCGCCGGTTCGTCACTTTCCGAGGCCAGCGACGCGATCAACCGCGCGATGACCCAGCTTGGCGTACCGTCCACCGTGCGCGGCAGCTTTGCCGGGACCGCGCAGGTATTCCAGGAGACGATGAACTCGCAGGTGATTTTAATTCTGGCCGCCATCGCTACGGTCTATATTGTGCTGGGCGTGCTGTATGAAAGCTACGTGCACCCGCTGACCATCCTTTCGACGCTGCCGTCGGCGGGCGTGGGGGCGCTGCTGGCGCTGGAGCTGTTCGGGGCGCCGTTCAGCCTTATCGCGCTCATCGGGATCATGCTGCTGATCGGCATCGTGAAGAAAAACGCCATCATGATGGTGGACTTCGCGCTGGACGCCCAGCGCAACGGCAACCTCTCGCCGGAAGAGGCCATCTTCCAGGCCTGCCTGCTGCGCTTCCGTCCGATCATGATGACCACTCTGGCGGCGCTGTTTGGCGCGCTGCCGCTGGTGATCTCGGGCGGCGACGGTTCCGAACTGCGCCAGCCGCTGGGGATCACCATTGTCGGCGGCCTGGTGATGAGCCAGCTGCTGACGCTGTACACCACGCCGGTGGTCTATCTGTTCTTCGACCGCCTGCGGCTGCACTTTTCGCGTAAAAACAGAGAAACGGTAAACGGGTAAATGACAGAGCTTCCCAGCAACGTTCGCTGGCAATTATGGATAGTCGCCTTCGGCTTCTTTATGCAGTCGCTGGATACGACCATCGTCAACACCGCCCTCCCCTCCATGGCGAAAAGCCTCGGGGAGAGCCCGCTGCATATGCACATGGTGATTGTCTCCTACGTGCTGACGGTTGCCGTGATGCTGCCCGCCAGCGGCTGGCTGGCCGATAAGGTCGGCGTGCGGAATATCTTCTTTACCGCCATCGTGCTGTTTACCACCGGCTCGCTGTTTTGCGCGCAGGCCAACACCCTCGACCAGCTGGTCATGGCGCGCGTGCTGCAGGGCATCGGCGGGGCGATGATGGTGCCCGTTGGGCGACTAACGGTGATGAAGATTGTACCGCGCGAGCAGTACATGGCGGCGATGACCTTTGTCACCCTGCCCGGCCAGGTGGGGCCGCTGCTTGGGCCTGCGCTGGGCGGTATGCTGGTGGAGTACGCCTCCTGGCACTGGATCTTCTTAATCAATCTCCCGGTAGGCATCATCGGCGCGATGGCCACCCTGACGCTGATGCCGAACTACAAAATGCAGACCCGGCGCTTTGATTTCTTCGGCTTTATTCTGCTGGCGGCGGGCATGGCCACGCTTACCCTGGCACTCGACGGGCAAAAGGGGCTGGGGATTTCCACCCTGATGCTCGGGTTGCTGGTGGTTATTGGCATTTCCACCATTGCAGGGTATTTGTGGCATGCTCGCGGCAATGACCAGGCGCTGTTCAGCCTGAACTTGTTTAAAAACCCTACCTACCGTCTCGGGCTGTTCGGCAGCTTTGCCGGACGCGTCGGCAGCGGCATGCTGCCGTTTATGACGCCCGTTTTTCTGCAAATTGGCATGGGCTTTTCGCCATTCCACGCGGGTCTGATGATGATCCCAATGGTGCTCGGCAGCATGGGGATGAAGCGCATGGTGGTGCAGGTGGTGAACCGCTTTGGCTACCGTCACGTGCTGGTGGCCGCCACGCTGGGGCTGGCGCTGGTCAGCCTGCTGTTTATGGCCGTGGCGCTGATGGGCTGGTACTACGTCCTGCCGCTGGTGCTGTTTTGCCAGGGGATCGTCAACTCCATGCGCTTCTCGTCGATGAATACCCTGACGCTAAAAGACCTGCCGGACGATCTGGCGAGCAGCGGCAACAGCCTGCTGTCGATGGTGATGCAGCTCTCCATGAGCGTGGGCGTGACGATCGCGGGGTTGCTGCTCGGCATGTACGGCCAGCACCATCTCAGCGTCGACACGCCGGTGGCGCATCAGGTCTTTATGTATACCTACCTCAGCATGGCGGTCATCATCGCCCTGCCCGCGTTCATCTTCGCCCGCGTGCCGGATGATACCAGCAAGGACGTCGTGATTAGGCGCGGCAAAAGGAGTGGCTCATGAAATTCTGGCGTCCGGGTATTACCGGCAAGCTCTTTCTGGCGATTTTTGCCACCTGTATTGTTTTGCTGATCACCATGCACTGGGCGGTGCGGGTCAGCTTTGAGCGCGGCTTTATTGATTACATCAAGCATGGCAATGAGCAGCGTTTGCAGGGCTTAAGCGATGCGCTGAGTGAACAGTACGCCCAGCACGGCAACTGGCGTTTTCTGCGCAATAACGACCGCTTTATTTTCCAGATCCTGCGCTCGCTGGAGCACGATACCGGTGACGACCGTCCGGGCCCGGGCATGCCGCCGCACGGCTGGCGCACCCAGTTCTGGGTGATCGACCAGGACATGCGCCCCCTGGTTGGCCCGCGCGCGCCGATACCGCCGGACGGCACCCGTCGGGCGATTAAAGTGAATAACGCGACCGTCGGCTGGGTTATCGCCTCGCCGGTGGAGCGCCTGACGCGCAACACCGACATCAACTTTGACCGCCAGCAGCGCCGGACCAGCTGGCTGATTGTCGCCCTCTCCACGCTGCTCGCCGCGCTCGCCACCTTCCCGCTGGCGCGCGGTCTGCTCGCCCCGGTGAAACGGCTGGTGGAGGGCACGCACAAGCTGGCCGCCGGGGATTTCACCACCCGCGTCGATACCCGCAGCCAGGACGAACTGGGCAAGCTGGCGCAGGACTTTAACCAGCTCGCCAGCACGCTTGAAAAAAACCAGCAGATGCGCCGCGATTTTATGGCCGATATTTCACACGAGCTGCGCACCCCGCTGGCGGTGCTGCGCGGCGAACTGGAGGCCATTCAGGACGGCGTGCGCCAGTTTACGCCGGAATCGGTGGCCTCTCTGCAGGCGGAGGTGGGCACGCTCACCAAGCTGGTGGACGATCTCCACCAGCTCTCCATGTCCGACGAAGGCGCGCTGGCCTACCAGAAGGCGCCCGTAGACGTCATTAACGTGCTGGAAGTAGCGAGCGGCGCCTTCCGCGAACGCTTTGCCAGCCGCAACCTGAAAATCGACCTCTCCCTGCCGGACAGCGCGGTGGTGTTTGGCGACAAAGATCGGCTGATGCAGCTGTTCAACAACCTGCTGGAAAACAGCCTGCGCTACACCGACAGCGGTGGCGGGCTGCATATCTCCGGCAGGCAGGACAACGGGCGCTTCGCCCTCACCTTCGCCGATTCCGCCCCCGGCGTGCAGGACGCGCAGCTGGAAAAATTGTTCGAGCGCTTTTACCGCACCGAAGGCTCCCGCAACCGCGCCAGCGGCGGCTCCGGCCTGGGGCTGGCGATTTGCGTTAACATCGTCGAGGCGCATAATGGCACCATTCGCGCCGCCCATTCGCCTTTTGGCGGGGTTAGCATTACAGTAGAGTTACCTCTGGAACGGGATTTATCGAGAGAAGTATGACCGAGTTACCGATTGACGAAAACACGCCGCGCATTTTGATCGTCGAAGACGAACCCAAGCTGGGACAGCTGCTGATCGACTATTTACGCGCGGCCAGCTATGCCCCGTCACTGATCGGCCACGGCGACCAGGTGCTGCCCTACGTGCGCCAGACCCCGCCGGACCTGATCCTGCTGGATTTAATGCTGCCTGGGGTTGATGGATTGACCCTGTGCCGGGAAATTCGCCGCTTCTCCGACGTACCGATCGTCATGGTCACCGCCAAAATTGAAGAGATTGACCGCCTGCTGGGGCTCGAAATAGGCGCGGACGATTATATCTGCAAACCCTACAGCCCGCGTGAAGTGGTCGCCCGCGTGAAAACCATTCTGCGCCGCTGCAGGCCGCAGCGCGAGCTTCAGGTGCTGGACGCCGAAAGTCCGCTGATTGTGGATGAAAGCCGCTTCCAGGCGAGCTGGCGCGGCAAGCTGCTGGACCTGACGCCTGCTGAGTTCCGCCTGCTGAAAACCCTCTCCCACGAGCCGGGAAAAGTCTTCTCCCGCGAACAGCTGCTGAACCACCTGTACGACGATTACCGCGTCGTGACCGACCGCACCATCGACAGCCACATCAAAAACCTGCGCCGCAAGCTGGAGGCGCTGGACGCCGAGCAGTCGTTTATCCGCGCGGTGTATGGCGTGGGGTATCGCTGGGAAGCGGATGCGTGCAGGATTGCCTAGCCAGCAGAGGGTCAATCCAGGCCGGGTAAGGCGAAACCGCCACCCGGCACAATAACTTTACCTCCCTGCCCCGCAGCGCTACAATGCCCGCCCTTAATGTGGGGGATCTCCCCTTACCGCTGCACTTGGTGCATGCGGATCTGACCTGTCATCAGAACGAGAACAAACATGTTTAAACCGGAACTCCTTTCCCCGGCGGGAACGCTGCAAAATATGCGTTACGCTTTCGCCTATGGCGCCGACGCCGTGTATGCGGGCCAGCCGCGCTACTCGCTGCGCGTGCGTAACAACGAATTCAACCACGAGAACCTGCAGCTCGGCATCAACGAGGCGCATGCTCTGGGTAAAAAATTCTACGTGGTGGTCAACATCGCGCCGCACAACGCCAAGCTGAAAACGTTCATCCGTGACCTGAAGCCGGTGGTGGATATGGGGCCGGACGCGCTGATCATGTCGGACCCGGGTTTAATCATGCTGGTTCGGGAGAACTTCCCGGAGATGGATATCCACCTCTCCGTACAGGCTAACGCCGTCAACTGGGCGACGGTGAAGTTCTGGAAGCAGATGGGGCTGACCCGCGTCATCCTGTCCCGCGAGCTTTCGCTGGAAGAGATCGAAGAGATCCGCACCCAGGTGCCGGATATGGAAATCGAAATCTTCGTTCACGGCGCGCTGTGCATGGCCTACTCCGGCCGCTGCCTGCTCTCAGGCTATATCAACAAGCGCGACCCGAACCAGGGCACCTGCACCAACGCCTGCCGCTGGGAATATAACGTCCAGGAAGGCAAAGAGGACGACATCGGCAACATCGTCCACAAGCACGAGCCTATTCCGGTGACCAACGTTGAGCCTACGCTGGGCATCGGCGCGCCAACCGACAGCGTGTTTATGATTGAAGAAGCCAAACGTCCGGGCGAGTACATGACCGCCTTTGAAGACGAGCACGGCACCTACATCATGAACTCGAAAGATCTGCGCGCCATCGCCCACGTTGAGCGCCTGACCCAGATGGGCGTGCACTCCCTGAAGATTGAAGGCCGCACCAAATCCTATTACTACTGCGCGCGTACCGCACAGGTGTACCGTAAAGCCATCGACGATGCGGCCGCCGGTAAACCGTTCGATACCAGCCTGCTGGAAACGCTGGAAGGCCTGGCGCACCGCGGCTATACCGAAGGCTTCCTGCGCCGTCACACCCACGACGACTACCAGAACTACGAGCACGGCTACTCCGTATCCGAGCGCCAGCAGTTTGTCGGAGACTTCACCGGCGAGCGCAAAGGCGCGCTGGCGGCCGTTGCGGTGAAAAACAAATTCACCAAAGGCGACAGCCTGGAGCTGATGACCCCGCAGGGCAACATGAACTTCACGCTGGAGCATCTGGAAAACGGCAAAGGCGAAGCGATTGAGGTCGCGCCAGGCGACGGGCACACCGTCTGGCTGCCGGTTCCGGAAGAGGTGGAGCTGAAGTTCGCGCTGCTGATGCGTAACTTCAACGGTGAAAGCACCCGAAACCCACACGGCAAATAGTCAATCAGGGAAATTTTTTCTCGCTGGGATAATTCTTAGAATCGGATCACATACCGCTTCGTTCAATACGGGTATTATCCCCCCGCTGAAAAACATAACCCATAAATGCTAGCTGTACCAGGAACCACCTCCTTAGCCTGCGTAATCTCCCTTACGCGGGCTTATTTTTTGCCTTCTCTCTCCTCAACCCAGGCAATGAGTTCGTCGATTTGCTTCTCTGAGAACACGGCGATCCCATTCTCAGCGAGCAACGACGCAGCAACCCCCCTCCCCGCTTTCTGTATACCGCGAAACGATCCGTCATAAATAAACTCACTGCCGCACGTTGGGCTACCATCGGTTAACAATGCAGCGCTACACCCCGACGCCTGAGCAGCGCGTAGCGCGAGCCAGGCTGCAAGCTGATAATGTGCGGTCACGTCCTGCCCGGTATTTTCCATAATTCTGGCTTGCCCGTGCATCACGTCTTTGCCATCAGCGAATTTAATCTCTGCCGGAGGACGAGGCACAGGCAACCCGGCTGCAAGCTCTGGGCAGTGGATAACCAGACGTTGTTCCTGTTGCCAGCGAGCGAGTTGCTCATTCATTCGCGCTTTTTCACTTCCGTTATAACGGACCCTGAATCCCATCAGGCAAGCGCTTACCAAAATTTTATTCATCATCACTTTCCTGTGATTACGTTAATCTCATCGCTGGAGTGTAACGCGCTTTAGTGCCTGTTTTGTTCCTTTCATCCTGTTCTTACCCGCTTTTTCCCTCTCTGCTATACACTCTTACTAACGCTAAAAAAGGGAGCAGCGCGGATGGCAACCTATCCAGACAGTTTATTGATTCTCAACGGCAAAAGTGCGGGCAACGATCTGCTGCGTCAGGCCATTCAGGGTTTGCGTGACGACGGCGCGCGCATCCACGTAAGAGTAACATGGGAAAAAGGCGACGCGGCACGCTATATCAATGAAGCCCTCGGGCTTGGCGTTGAGACCATCATTTCCGGCGGCGGCGATGGCACCATCAATGAGATCGCGTCAGCGCTGATCGACCTGCTCCCGGCAGACCGCCCGGTGATGGGTATTTTACCGCTCGGCACCGCCAATGATTTTGCCACCAGCGCCGGGATCCCCGAGGCGTTAGAGAAAGCGCTTCAGCTGGCGATCCTCGGTAAAGCGACCGCGGTAGATATTGCGCAGGTGAATGACAAAACCTGCTTTATCAATATGGCCACCGGCGGGTTCGGCACGCGCATCACCAGCGAAACGCCGGAAAAACTGAAGGCGGCGTTGGGCGGCGTGTCGTATCTGATCCACGGTCTGATGCGCATGGATACCCTCAAGCTTGACCGCTGCGAAATTCGCGGCGAAGATTTCCAGTGGCAGGGCGACGCGCTGGTGATTGGCATCGGTAATGGTCGCCAGGCCGGCGGCGGGCAGCAGCTGTGCCCGGAGGCGCTGATCAATGATGGTCAGCTACAGCTGCGGATTTTCACGGGCGACGGCCTGCTGCCCGCGCTGTTTACCACGCTGACGCAGCCGGAAGAGAGTCCGAATATCATTGACGGGAAATCCGCATGGTTTGAGGTAAATGCCCCGCACGGGATGACCTTTAACCTCGACGGGGAACCGCTCAGCGGGACGCAGTTCCGAATTGAAGTGTTGCCCGGCGCGCTGCAGTGTCGGTTGCCGCCAGACTGTGTGCTTTTGCGCTAATGGTATTGCCGGGTGGCGGCTACGCCTTACCCGGCCTACGCTTCGCCCTCAGGTCAGGCAATCGTGACTTTGCTGTCCAGATAGACGTCCTGCACCGCATTGATCAGCTTCACGCCGTCAGCCATCGATTTCTTAAACGCCTTACGGCCCAGGATCAGCCCCATGCCGCCCGCGCGCTTGTTGATAACCGCCGTACGCACCGCGTCTGACAGGTCGGTATCGCCGCCCGCCGCGCCGCCGGAGTTAATCAGCCCTGCGCGGCCCATGTAGCAGTTCGCCAACTGGTAGCGCACCAGGTCGATCGGGTTATCGCTGGTCAGCTTGCTGTAAACGCGGTCATCGGTGTAACCAAAGTTCACTGCTTTATATCCGCCATTATTCTCGGCCATTTTCTGCTTCACGATATCCGCGCCAATGGTCGCCGCCAGATGGTTCGCCTGGCCGGTCAGGTCAGCCGACACGTGGTAATCCACGCCGTCTTTTTTGAACGCCGAGTTGCGCAGGTACGCCCACAGCACGGTCACCATACCCAGCTCGTGCGCGCGCTCAAACGCCGCAGAGATCTCTTCAATCTGACGACGAGACTGTTCTGAGCCGAAATAGATGGTCGCCCCAACGGCAACCGCCCCCATATTGAACGCCTGCTCGACGCTGGCGTAGAGCGTCTGGTCATATTCGGTGGGGTAGCTCAGGGTTTCATTGTGGTTCAGCTTCACGAGGAACGGAATGCGGTGGGCATAGCGACGCGAGACGGAGGCCAGCACGCCGTAGGTGGAGGCCACGCAGTTACAGCCCGCTTCAATCGCCAGCTCAACAATGTTCTTCGGATCGAAATAGAGCGGATTCGCCGCGAAAGAGGCGCCCGCCGAGTGCTCAACGCCCTGGTCTACCGGCAGAATGGAGAGATATCCGGTGCCGCCGAGCCGCCCGGTGTTATAGAGCGTCTGCATATTTCTTAGCACGGCAGGCGGACGGTTGTTATCGACCATCACGCGGTCAACGTAGTCATGACCAGGCAGATAAAGCTGGTCGGCTGGAATGGTCATACAACGATGCTGTAAAAGGCTGTCGGCGTCTTTGCCAAGCAACTGCGCAATATCAGTCATGTGATACTCCCGTAAGTTCGACGTCATGTCGGTGTGCGTTTATCCAGTCCCATCTTTTATGGGCAGACTAAGCCTGGTACCGACTTAACAGATTTTCCACCTTTTGCATTTTTTTTCAGCACAATCTGCTGGCTCGATTCGTGTACAACAAAACTGTTACATTGATCAAACAATCGCCACAAAGGTATTTAAAAGGTATTACAGAATGGTATGTTAAAGGCGTACCCTCTCTGACATGCAGGATTAAAAAATGAAAACGAAAGTCCAACTGTCATTCATGATGTTTGTTGAATGGTTTATCTGGGGCGCGTGGTTTGTGCCGCTGTGGCTGTGGCTGAGCAAAAGCGGTTTTACCGCCGGGGAAATCGGCTGGTCTTATGCCTGTACCGCCATTGCCGCTATCCTCTCCCCAATTCTGGTCGGATCGCTGACGGACCGCTTCTTCGCCGCGCAGAAAGTGCTGGCGGTGCTGATGTTTGCCGGCGCGATTCTGATGTACTTCGCCGCACAGCAAACCCAGTTCAGCACCTTCTTCCCGCTGCTGCTGGTTTACTCCCTGACCTATATGCCCACCATCGCGCTGACCAACAGCATTGCCTTCGCCAACGTGGACGACGTCGAGGCCGATTTTCCGCGCATCCGCGTGATGGGTACGATCGGCTGGATCGCCTCCGGGCTGGCGTGCGGCTTCCTGCCGCAGATGCTGGGCTATAGCGATATTTCCGATACCAATATTCCCCTGCTGATGACCGCCGCCAGCTCCGCCCTGCTCGGCGTCTTTGCCCTCTTCCTGCCGAACACACCGCCGAAGAGCACCGGCAAGCTGGACTTCAAAGTGATGCTGGGGCTGGACGCGCTGATCCTGCTGCGCGACAGAAACTTCCTCGTGTTCTTCTTCTGCTCGTTCCTGTTCGCCATGCCGCTGGCCTTCTACTACATTTTCGCCAACGGCTATCTCACTGAAGTGGGGATGAAAAACGCCACCGGCTGGATGACGCTCGGCCAGTTCTCTGAAATCTTCTTTATGCTGGCGCTGCCGTTCTTTACCAAACGCTTTGGTATTAAGAAGGTCTTGCTGCTGGGTCTGATTACCGCCGCCATCCGCTACGGGTTCTTCGTTTACGGCGGTGCGGAACAGTACTTCACCTACGCCCTGCTGTTCCTCGGCATTCTGCTGCACGGCGTGAGCTACGACTTCTACTACGTCACCGCATATATCTACGTGGATAAAAAAGCGCCGGTGCATATGCGCACCGCCGCGCAGGGCCTGATTACGCTCTGCTGTCAGGGCTTTGGTAGCCTGCTGGGTTACCGCCTGGGCGGCGTGATGATGGAAAAAATGTTCGCCTACAAAGAGCCGGTGAATGGGCTGACCTTCAACTGGGCCGGAATGTGGACATTTGGCGCAATCATGATTGCCGTGATTGCCGTGCTGTTTATGCTGTTTTTCCGCGAATCGGACAAAGAGATCGCTGCAATTGCGGTGGTTGATGGCGATGCCGCGCTGACACAAGGGGAAGTTAAATGAAACAAGAACGTATTCTCGGTGCCCTTTACGGGCAGGCGTTAGGGGATGCGATGGGCATGCCGTCGGAACTGTGGCCGAGAAAGCGCGTCAAGGCGCACTTTGGCTGGATCGACCGCTTTTTACCCGGCCCGGCAGAAAATAACGCGGCCTGCTATTTCGGGCAGGCAGAGTACACCGACGATACCTCAATGGCGCTGTGCCTGGCCGATGCGATTATCGAGTGCGACGGGGAAATTAATGCGGACGTTATCGGCAAGCATATCCTGAACTGGGCGCTCGATTTCGACGCGTTCAACAAGAACGTGCTCGGCCCGACCTCCAAAATCGCGCTTAATGCGATTCGTGACGGGAAACCGGTCAGCGCGCTGGAGAACAACGGCGTGACGAACGGGGCGGCGATGCGCGCCTCCCCGCTGGGCTGCCTGCTCCCGGCGACGCGGCTGGAACACTTTGTTGAACAGGTGGCGCAGGCCTCCAGCCCGACCCATAAATCGGACCTCGCGATTGCCGGCGCGGTGGTGATGGCCTGGGCGGTTTCCCGCGCCATCGACGGCGAAAGCTGGCAGAACATCGTTGATGCCCTGCCGGGGATCGCCCGCTATGCGCAGGAGATGAAAACCACCACCTTCAGCGCGTCGCTGGCGGCGCGTATTGAGCTGGCGCTTAAGACCGTACGGGAAGCCAACGGTATTGAGTCCGCCAGCGAGCAGGTTTATCAGCTGATTGGCGCGGGAACCAGCACCATTGAGTCCGTTCCGGCGGCCATTGCGATGGTGGAACTGGCAGGAACCGACCCGAACCGCTGCGCCATCTTATGCGCCAATCTGGGCGGTGATACGGACACTATTGGCGCCATGGCGACGGCCATCTGCGGCGCGCTCCACGGCGTGCAGGCGATTAATCCGGCGCTCAAAGCCGAACTCGACGCCGTCAACCAGCTCAACTTCGGCCATTATTGCGAGAAACTGCTGCACTTCAGGGAGCAAAGGGAGGGCGTATGAAGGCATTTGCCCAACGTCTCGAAAATCTGCACGCCACGCGCCCGGTGACGGTGCTGGGCGCCGCGGTGATTGACGTCATCGCCGACGCCTACGCCCTGCCCTGGCGCGGGTGCGATATCGAACTTAAGCAGCAGGGCGTGAATATTGGCGGCTGCGCGCTGAACATTGCCATCGCCCTGAAACGCCTCGGGATCGCCGCGCAAAATGCCCTTCCCGTCGGCCATGGCGTGTGGGCGGATATTATCCGCAACGCCATGGCGAAGCAGGATCTGCACAGCGCCGTAGAGGCTGAAACCGGCGACAACGGCTGGTGTCTGGCGCTGGTAGAGCCTGACGGCGAGCGCACCTTTATGTCCTTTAGCGGCGTGGAAAACCAGTGGCAGCAGCGCTGGCTGGATGCGCTTCACGTTCCGCAAAACAGCCTGGTTTATCTCTCCGGCTACCAGCTGGCCTCGCCGTGCGGCGAACTGCTGACAGGCTGGCTGGAAGGGTTACGTGACGTGACGGCCTTTATCGATTTCGGCCCACGCATCGCGGATGTTCCTGATGCGCTGATGGAGAGAATCATGGCCTGCAGGCCAATCGTGTCGCTCAATCGTCAGGAAGCGGGGCTCGCGGCTGAAAGACTGGGCGTAGAGGCTGAAAACCTCGGTGCGGAGTGGCAGCAGCGCTTCGGCGCTGCGCTGATTGTGCGCCATGATAAAGACGGTGCTACGTGGTATGACGGTGACGCCTCGGGCGTTGTTCCGGCGTTTCCGGCGACGGTTGTGGATACCATTGGTGCAGGCGACAGCCACGCGGGCGGCACGCTGGCCGGGCTGGCTGCGGGATGGTCACTGGCAGATGCCGTTCTGCTGGGGAATGCCGTGGCGTCATGGGTGGTCAGCCACCGCGGCGGCGATTGCGCCCCGACGCGCGAGGCACTACTCCTCGCACACAAAGACGTATAGATCGCTGCGACAGTAGCTGATGCTGTACTCAATCGGCCGGTGCTGCTGGTCAAGCGCGACCTGCTTGATCACCAGCACCGGTATTTTTTCATCCATCTTAATGTGCGTCTGAAACTCGCTGTCGGGCATGCGGGCGCTCACCCTTGAGCGGGTGCGCTGCGGGTAGATATTCTGACTGCGGAAGTAGTCATAGAGCGAAATGCCAATCGCATCCGGGTCGGGAATTAACCCGACGGGGACCCAGGACTCTTCAATCGACACCGCATCGTCATCGACATAGCGAATGCGCTTGAGCAAAAAGACCTCGCTGTCCGGGGAGATCGACAGGTGGTTGGCCACCTCTTCCGGACACTTCACCACCCGCTTGTTGACCCAGAGCGTATTCGGCTTCTTGCCGCGCAGCACCACCTGCTGGGAAAAACCGCGCGCCTCTTTCAGCGAATATTCGAAGATATTGTTGATTTGCGTGCCATAGCCACGGGCGCGCGTCACCACGCCCTCTTCCTCCAGCGCCTGCATCGCTTTACGCACGGTGATGCGCGACACCCCGGTCAACTGGCTCAGATCGCGCTCGCCGGGCAAAATATTCCCGTGCTCCAGCACCCCGCTGCGCACCGCATTTTTTACCGTTTCGGCAAACTTCAGGTACAGCGGCGTGTTATCGGGCGCGGCGATCCGTTCATTCAGTTGAGCGATTAACCGGGTATGCGCTTGTTCCATCTCTGTTTTCTCAGGCGTGATGTATTCTGCCAGTATACTGGCTTACCACCATGCATGAAAATGGTGTACCGGCCCAATACCGTGACCGACTTCCAGAGTATCGGCTTTTGCCAGCGCCGCCGAGAGCCAGGCTTTTGCTTCGCTAACCGTATCGGCCCAGCTTTCATGACGTGGGCGCAGCGCCGCCAGTGCGGCCGAGAGCGTACAACCCGTGCCGTGGGTATTTTTGGTCTGCACGCGCGGCGCGGTAAAGCGTAGTTCGCCGTCGCGGGTGAAGAGCCAGTCCGGACTTTCCGGATCATCAAGATGCCCGCCCTTCATCAGCACCGCCCCGCAGCCCATCGCCAGCAGCGCATTGCCCTGCTCTTTCATTTCCCGTTCAGTTTGCGCGTGCGGCGCGCCCAGCAGCGCGGCGGCTTCCGGAAGATTGGGCGTGATGAGCGCCACCTGCGGCAGCAGCTTATTGCGCAGCGTCTCGACGGCGGAGGCGGAGAGCAGCGGATCGCCGCTTTTTGCCAGCATGACGGTATCCAGCACCACGTTTTGCACCTGATAGCGCTTAAGCCGTTCGGCCACCGCTTCCACAATGTCCGTTTCGGCCAGCATGCCGATCTTGGTGGTATCAATACGCACGTCGCTGAACACCGAATCCAGCTGCGCGGCAACAAAATCTGGCTCGATGCGGTAGACCGACTGCACGCCGCACGTGTTTTGCGCCACCAGCGCGGTGATGACCGAGCAGCCGTACGCGCCCAGCGCCGAGAAGGTTTTCAGGTCTGCCTGGATACCCGCGCCGCCGCTGGGATCGGTGCCGGCAATGGTCAGGGCGTTAATCCGCTTCATGCCTGCTCCTCCAGCGTGTAGAGCGCGTCGAGGAACGCGCTGGCAAAACTGCCCGGGCCGCGCGAGTGCGCAACGGCCACCGTTCCGGCCCGCTTCATCCATCCGCAGGCGGCGGCGATGTTATCCAGCCGGTCACCCGGCAGCGAGCAGCTCGCCGCCACAACGGCAGAGAGCGCGCACCCGGTGCCCACCACGCGCGTCATCAGCGGGTCACCGCCGGTAACCGTTCGGGTGCGTTGCCCGTCCGTGATGTAGTCCACCTCGCCGGTGACCACCACAATCGTATTGATCTGCCGGGCCAGCGCCTGGGCAGCAGGCACCGCGCTGGCGGCGGTATCGGTCGTATCGACGCCGCGCCCGCCCGCGCTCATCCCGGCGAGGGCAAGGATTTCGGAAGCATTGCCGCGAATGGCGGCCGGTTTCAGGGCAAGGATTTGATGGCAAAACCGGGTGCGGAACGCCAGGGCGCCCACGGCAACCGGGTCCAGCGTCCAGGGTTTGCCTGCCGCTACCGCACTTTCAATCGCACGACGCATCGACTGGGCGCGCAGCGCGGTCAGCGTGCCAACGTTAACCAGCAGCGCATCGGCTATCGCGGCAAACTGCTCGGCCTCTTCGGCCTCGATCACCATCGCCGGGGATGCGCCAAGCGCCAGCAAAACGTTGGCCGTAAAGGTCTGTACGACGTCATTGGTCATGCAGTGGGTCAGCGGAGAACGGGTTCGGAAGTGGTGTAAAACGTGTAAATCGAGCAGGTCAGGCTGCATGGGTTCGCTCCTGCCTTGCGTGAAGAAGCGATGACCGGGAAGGCATCTGACTTCCCTACGCTGGCATTATCCAGATCAGGTAATACGGGTATTTCTCAGCCTTCACAAAGAAGGGCACGCCGAGTCAAAATACTTTTAAAACAATGATTTATTAAAATCAATGTTCTCAATCAGTGTAACCGTGGCCACAGGCCAGGCGCAAGGAGTTTTGATTTATCACGGCAGCGTTCGCGTTATGAATCTCCCTAAACACTTTTTCGCTAGCATCTTCAACATAAATATTTTTTCCTGGTATATCCCGGAACAAAAATGAGCTGAGTTCATTTTCATTCGAAACTGACGAAAGGTTCGATAATAAATAATCGGCAAAAACCCATAAATTTACATAAACTGTTATGTGTATTATTAACCCATTTTAATCAAAACACTTAAATACAATTAATGTATTGGTGTTTTATATCTAATTTCACTCTCATCCATTATGAAAGGCTATCTTATTGTATTATAAGGTTATTACGCCGGGCCTTTCTGGATCGACTCGTTTAGCTATTCCTGCTATTTATGATTTAGATCAATAATCAAAATTACACATTCATAGATAGTTACTGCACGTTACGAAATAAGTTATCAAACCAAAATTTCCACCGTTAATCGTGAATTAATTCAGATATAACAAGACGTTGTATCTTCCCGCCAGGATAGCGCCCTTACTTTATTTTTTCTTGTAGTGATGATGAGAGCTTTAAAATGAACTATTTAAATACAACAGCTATCGCTGTTTTTGGTTTTGTGTTCGCTGGTTCAATGAATACTGCAAATGCAGCGGAAGTAAACGTAAACCTTGACGATAACGTCAATAATCCAGGTGCTCACATTCAAATTCAGGGTACCGATAAAACCGCCTACAACCTTGATAACATCGAGGGGAGTAACATTAAGCAAGACGGGCAAATCTATAACCTTCAGGGCGATATTGACAGAGCAAATACAGCTATTAATAAAGCACAAGATACAGCTAACACCGCTCAAGATGGCGTAAACGCTAACACTCAAGCTAACGCTATCCTTAATCAGAAAGTCGACGATAACAAAGCAGATCAGACAATCACTGATAACAAACAGAATATATTGATTGATAACACTAATAATAAAGCAGATGCGGCTTTACAAGGCGTTATTACTAACGGTCAAGCAATCATTGATACAAACACAAGAGTAAATAAAGCTGAACTCACCGCTACCAATGCGAACAACAAAGCAGATGCTAACACTCAAGCGCTGGCAGGTAAGGTAGATAAAAGCATTTTCGACGCCGATCAGGATAGACAAGATCACGCCCTTCAGGGTGCCTCTGACAAAGCGACTCAGGCATTTAATACGGGCACTTATGCGCAATCTTTAGCGGTTGATGCACAAACGGTAGCCGCTGCTAACAAAGCTGCTGTTGCTAACGTTCAGTCACGCCAGCAAGCACAAGAAACGACAATTCAGAATCACAGCGCACAATTAGCGAATCATGAATCACGTATTACTGCGTTAGAGAGTCAAAATAACGCTAAGTTCTCTTCTCTGGAGAATCAGCAGAATGAGGATCGCAAGGAATATCGTGCTGGTATCGCTGGCGCTGCTTCTCTTGCTGGTTTGCATTACGTTGATACCGATAACGCGGTTGCCGTCGGTGCTGCCAACTTCAAAGATGCGCAAGGTTACGCAGTCGGTTACCGTCATAAGTTCGCTGAGAATATAGCCGCTACCCTCTCTACATCAGGTACATCCAACGGTGATGAAATTGTTGCGGCGTCCGCATCTTACGGATGGTGATTTAACAATATTAAATTAAAATGCCAGCAAACCGCCAATCAGCTAAAAAACTCACCATTGAGTTTAATTAGCTGGCTATAACTCAATACATTGCTGCTAG